>CALADR010000244.1 GCA_937890845.1 uncultured Bacteroidales bacterium
TGAATGGAAGAGATGCATATTTAGGATCTTCAGATTTTGAAAGAGCTTTTGCATTTGCGAATCCTGCGATTCCCAATGGAATAGTGGCAGCTTCGGCTCCTCCTGCGATGATGGCATCTGCATATCCGTGTTTAATGGCTCTGTAAGCTTCACCTATTGTGTGGGTTGAAGTAGCACATGCTGTTACTACAGGAACACAAGGGCCGCAGAGATTATGTTTGATGGCAATGTTTCCAGCTGCCATGTTGGCAATCATTGTAGGAATGAACAGAGGTGAAATCCATTTTGCACCATCCTGTATCATTTTTTCGCTTTCCTTATATTGTGTGCTGAATCCTCCGATTCCTGAACCTACATATACACCGAATCTTGAGGCGTCAATGTTTCCTCCTTCTTCAGCTGTGCTGAGTCCGCACTGTTTCATTGCTTCATTGGCTGCCGCTACTGCAAAAACTGAAAATTTGTCCTGTTTTCTTGCAAATGCCGGCTCTACACCGTGTTCTGCAGGTACGAAATTCTTTACCTCTCCGGCTACTTTTGCAGGAAGGTCGTCTGTCGGGAATGCGGTAATAAAGTCAATTCCGCAGACTCCATCCAGAATGTTCTTCCAGAATTCGGCTACATTGTTTCCTACAGGCGAGATAATGCCCATTCCTGTTACTACAACTCTTTTGTTCATATTCGTCTGTGTGTTAGTTTAAGCTAAGATTCTTGTTTCCAAAGTTTCTCTGATTACTTTTTCCGCACCGAAAACCAAATCTTCGATGATATCTTTGGCAGGTTCGATTTTCTTTACCATACCTGCACATTCTCCGGCCATATAACTTCCGTTTATATCACCTTCCTTTACAGCTTTACGGAGAGCTCCTGTGCCAAATGACAGAATTTCTTCAGGCTTAACATTTGGATCAGCCTCCATTTTTGCGAAAGTCTTTGAGAAAGGTGTCTTGAGTGAGCGTACCGGATGCCCAAGACTTTTTCCTGTAACGATTGTGGAAATATCTGTTGCTTTAAGGACTTTTTCCTTATAATTCTGATGTGCAGTACACTCTTCGGCAGCAAGGAATCTTGTTCCAAGCTGTACGGCATCCGCACCGAACATAAGAGCAGCGGCAACTCCTCTTCCGTCGCATATTCCTCCTGCTGCAATTACAGGAATTTCAACGGCATCTACTATCTGAGGTATAAGTGCCATTGTGTGGAGTTCTCCTACATGTCCACCTGATTCTGCTCCTTCGGCAACGATAGCAGTTGCGCCAATTGCCTGCATTTTGAGAGCAAGGGCAACTGAAGCCACTACCGGAATGACTTTGATTCCTGCCTCTTTCCACATTTCCATATACTGGGCAGGTGAGCCTGCTCCTGTAGTCAGTATTTTCACTCCTTCTTCGACAACCATGGATGCAATTTCGCCTGCATTAGGTGCCTGAAGCATGATATTTACACCGAAAGGTTTGTCTGTGAGTTCTTTGCATTTGCGGATTTCATTTCTTACGGCTTCTGTTCCTGCATTGATTGAGGATATGAGGCCAAGTCCGCCTGCATTTGATACGGCTGCAGCAAGGGATGCATCTGCAACCCAAGCCATACCGCCTTGGATAACCGGGTATTTTATACCAAGTATTTCACAAATTCTACTTTTTATCATTGTATTCAGATTTTAGTTCTTTTACAATATCTTGCAAAGATATGAAATTTACCACTCCATTATAACTGCTCCTGAAATAAATCCGGCACCGAAAGCGCTGAGAGCTATGGTTTCTCCGCGCTTGAGAAGTCCGTTTCTGTTACATTCATCCAGAAGTATAGGGCAACTTGCTGAAGATGAGTTACCATGGCTTTCCACATTTGTAGGGAATTTGTCTTCCGGCTGGTCAAGGAATTCACGTATTGTATTTATTATACGTATATTAGCCTGATGTAGAAGATAGTGGTCCACATCATCTGCCTTCATTCCCAGATTGTCTAGCAGATATTTTATATCTCCGGATGATGCTTTTACTGCAAATTTGAATACATCCTGTCCCTTCATCTGGAGAGAAACGCTTTCTTCCTCTTTAGTAATATAAGGTGTCGGTTCAAGAGTGCGGTACTGGTATAGTTTGTCAACAGCACTTGCAGCCGACAGTTTTATTCCTTTTATATTGTCTCCTGCAGAAAGTACGGCTGCTCCTGCTCCGTCACCGAATAGTACGCATACGTTTCTGTCTTTCCAACTTGTCATTCTGGACGGCTCTTCAGCACATACTATAAGGACATTCTTTACTTTTCCTGCCTTGAAGTGTGATTCTGCAATATCAAGAGCATAGATAAAACCTGCGCAGGCGCAGTTTATATCCAGACATGGGCAAGATGCACCTATTCCACCCTGTATTATGCAGCTGAGCGATGGTGTTATGTATTCGTTCACCACATTTGAGCAAATGAGGAAATCAATGTCTGCAGCTGTCATTCCTGCGTTGTCAAGAGCTTTTTTTGCTGCTTCGATTGCCATATCCTCTAATTTTTCATCGGAAATGACGTGTCTATATTTAATACCTGTTCTCGGATAAATCCAGGCATCGCTAGTGTCCAGAAACTCCGAAAGCATGTCATTGGTAACAATCTTTTTTGGAAGTACGCTTCCAGTTCCTACAATCTTCATAATGCTTAAGCTGTTTAAAAGTACTGATATTTCCCTTAAAAAATCAGACAAAAATACTTCGTACTATCCGATTCAGAAAATATTTGTGGTAATAGACCTTTATTGTCGGTATTACTATATAGGTAAGTGGCTTAAAAGTGGCGAAATGTATTTATTTGTGGTAAAAATTTCTACCTTTGCAGAATATTTAGAGTATTTACACCGGCTGATGAATAAGGAACTTCCAAAATATCTGTTAGAAAAAAGACCGCTTATGGGAACGGTTACATTTTCTGTTCTTTTTGCCCTTGTCTTTCTTAATTTGTATATTCCTTTTTCTGACACAGCATGGTTCGGATTGGGAAATTCAGTATATTTCCTCTTTACTGCAGGATTTGCATTTGTCTCGCTGCTTATTCTCATTGTCAGCAGAGTCGCGCTCTACAAGTTGAGGAATGTCTTGAGAATGACATATCTGGGCTATGTATTATGGTGTGTTGCCGAGGTTATTCTGATATGTCTGTTCTATACATTTGTCACTATGGATATTACGGACCCTGGTGACTTGAACTTTATTCAGGTTTTGGGAAAGTCTCTTTTATATGGAACTATTTCGTTAATAGTGCCATATATAATTTCAGGAATGTACTTTGCCATAATTGACAAGAACAATACGATACGGCTGATGCATTGTAAGGACGTAGTTTCTGACGAGCCGGAGCTGCATCACGATACGAAGATTACGCTTTTTGACAACAACGGCGCCTTGAAGCTATCTCTGAGTTCTGGCAGCCTGTTTTATATTGAATCGGATGACAATTATATAAAGGTTTGGTACTCCGACAATAAGGGAGCGCTGAAAATGCTCAGATGTCGTCTGAAGACAGTAGAAGATAGTTTCAGGAATGGACCTTTAGTCAGATGTCATAGAAAATATATTGTTAATACGGAAAAAGTAAAAGTATTGCGTAAGGAAAATGAAGGGTATGTACTTATACTCGGTGATGAGAGTGTACCGCCTATTCCAGTAAGCAAGACTTATACTGATAATGTATTGAAAATATTTTCGTCTTTATCTGCGTTTTGATTTTCGAAGTCTGTAGGCTGACTGTACCATAGCTTCGTCAAGAGCTATGCTTCTTGCTGCAAGAAAGTCAAGTATGGAAGCAATAAGAGGGAATATTGCAGTGAATGAGAAAATCATTTTTACTGACCCTGTATCAGTACCTATTCCTATCTGGAATCTTGCGAAGTCAACGCCAAGCCATATCTGCAGCCCAAGCAGAAGGATAGCTGAAATTACAGTTATTCTCATTTGAAGGAGTCTTGCTTTGAATGAGAACAAGGCGATTCCGTTGGCCATTACCACCATTATAAGGAACATAAGATAGGAAGTCTTTTCATAATATCTTATTGATTCGCTGCCATCTGCTCCTATAAATGTCCCTGCATTGCAGAAAAACATAGATATTAAAAGTCCTGTTGCTATTGCAAGATATAGAGTTTGTATTCTTTGCCACATAAATTTTATGATATTTCTTTAGTTTAGTCGGCAAAATTAGGAAAAATTGGTAGAAAATACTAAATTAGGTGCTTGTTTTTAAATTTATTGTTATGAAAATAGCAGAATCGGAACTCATTATCAATGATGACGGATCAGTGTTTCATATTCATATGAAACCTGAGGAACTTGCTGATAATGTTATACTTGTCGGTGATCCAGGCAGAGTAGATATGGTGTCTGAATATTTGGAAGACAAGGAATTCAGACACGCTTCACGTGAATTTGTTTCTGTAACAGGAAAATACAGAGGTACTAGGATAACTGTACTTTCCACAGGTATCGGTACAGACAACATTGATATTGTCATGACTGAGCTTGACGCTCTTGCAAATATAGATTTTGCAACACGAGAAGTCAGGAATGAAAAACGCTCTCTCAATATTTTACGTATCGGGACTTCCGGAGCCATACAGCCGGATATACCGATAGGTTCTTTTGTTTTCTCTCATATTTCAGTAGGGTGTGACGGCCTTCTTAACTGGTATGCTGGAAGGGATATGATTGCCATGTCTGATATAGAAGAGGCTTTCAAGAACCACGTCGGCTGGGACAGACATTTGCCAGATCCATATTTTGTCAAGGCAGGACAGAAAATGTCGGAGCTATTCAAGGACTGTACTGTTCCGGGAATGACGATTTCAGCTTCTGGTTTTTATGGGCCTCAGGGAAGGGTTTTGCGCCTTCCTTTGGCAATGCCTGATATGGTGGAAAAGTTTGAGAGTTTCAGATTTGGGGACAAGAGGATAACAAATTTCGAAATGGAAGGTTCGGCAATAGCTGGTATCGCGGCTCATCTGGGGCATAATGCAGGTACTGTTTGCGCAATAATTGCCAACAGACATCTGAAGAGCAGTAATCCGGATTACAAGCAGTTTGTTAGAAATCTGGTGGAGCTCTCTCTGGATAAATTAAGTGGAAAAAGGTAGAGCCTTTTTTACCTGAAATATAAAAGAGGTCGGCTCAGAGAGGTGATTTCTTCGTTTTGCTTGATTCGAAATTCCTCCGTTTGAGTCGGCCTCTTTTATTTGTTCGTACTATCTGTGGATAAAATTTTCAGAGGGAAATAACCTCTTTTTCTCATTTAGTCCCAGTCCTCAAAAGGAATGGCAGGATTGTTCACAGTAGCATCAATGCAGCATCCGTTTTTGTTTATTACATTTCCCTCAAGGAAGAGAAGTTGCTCTTCAAGAGTTTCATACATTGATGTGGCAATTTCATGGTTGTGACCAGCATATCTGAATATCTGATACGGATATCCGAATTTTACAAACCTTTCAGCGATTTTGTCTGCTCCGAAAAATCCAAGTTTGAAAACCTTGATCTGTTTGTATGGGACAACGCTATCTTCAGTACCGTGCAATAGCAGGGTAGGGGCAGGTTTTGCCTTGTATGTGAGTTTACCTTCTCTCGATAGAATTGCCCCTGCAAAAGCCATGACTCCGGCATATCTGAAACCTTCAGGAAGAGGAGCCGCCCATTGCGTTCTGTTGCTTAACTCAAAGTCTGTCTGCAAGGCTGTAATTGCTCCGGCAGATGATCCGCTTATGACAATATTGTCAGGATCTACTCCAAGTGTTTCTGCGTTATCCAAAAGGTATTTGGTTGCACTTACCATATCTTCTACAGCAATATGTATGGCATGGTCAAGCTCGTTTACCTGACCTACTCCTACTTTGTCAACTCCCTTTAGCCCAAGTCTGTAGTCAATGGATACTACACGGTATCCGTTGAGACTCATGCTTTTGAACCATGGCATGTAGTTATCTGAATCGCGTCGCCCTCTGGCAAAACTGCCTCCGAATGCAAATATTACAGTAGGTTTTTTCTTTCCGCAAAGCAATGAGTCGCTACCTGGTGCAGGGTCATATACATCCATGAACAGGTCGCAGGTGTCTCTTTGAATGAACATGTAGGTTCCGTCTGGTTCTATGTTATAGTCTTTCTGGACAGGCTTCCCAGTATAACTTGAAGGTGTAGCATTCAATGTGATACTGTTGTCTTCCGCGCAAGATATAACCGGAAGCAGCAGGAGTATTGAACTCCATAAAAGCATATTTTTCATATAATAAAAATTTAAAACCGTTTTCATATTCGGAGATAGCCATTGAAAAATTAAGGCAGCATAAGAGTATTGGGCCTTTTAATTATCAAAAACCATTATCTGCCATTCCTGTAAGTTTTCTTATGAATTTTACATTGTGGAAGAACCGTATGGCTATCACTCGTATAACAGTATAGCAAGGTATGGCGACAAGCATACCTATTATACCGCCTATGTATCCGGCCATAAGCAGTACAATGAATATTTCCAGTGCGTTGGCCTTGATGCTGTTAGAATATATGACAGGCTGGTAGAGCAGTCCGTCTATTATCTGGGCGAACCAGAATATTGCAATCAGTATAAGCAGGAAAGCCCAGAAATTTACATCAAGTGCAGGAACGGCACATGCATATTTAAGTACAATGGCAAGAGTCGATCCTATTATTCCTCCCAGAAGAGGCCCTACATATGGTATGATATTCAGGACTCCGCAGATAAATGCAATTCCGAAAGACGCGCCTGCTCCCAGCCGTGCCATCAGAAGCAGTCCCAGAAAGTCTATCATGGCAACTCCTAAGACCTCGATAGTAAGTCCGACAAAATATCTTGACAGAAGATGTTCAATATCAGCGAAGGCTTCATGTGCATTCTGCTCGTGTCTGTCCGGGACAAGTGCGTCCACGATGTTGCTGAAAAGCTTTTGGTCTTTGAGGAAGAAAAAAGCTATAAATACAACAGAGAAAATCCCTACCCCGAAAGAGGACAGAAATGACACCACAGAATTTATTATGGAGGAGAATAGAGAAGAATTTACAATATTCATATTCTTGATTTCCTGCAGTATCGCTGTCTCAATCTTGAAATTTTCTCCCAGAGATGGGAAAGTGCTTATAAAAAAGTCATTTATATCCTTAAGCGGAATGGCAATCGACTGTACTGAAGTTTCGACATTGACAAGGGAAATATCTTTGATTATTCCTGTTATTATAGGAATAAGAGTCGCTACGGTGGCCAGGAAAATGGACATTATTATAATAATGGTGAGTATTGCGTATATCCATGACGGCAGCTTTTTACCTTTAATCTCTATTTTTTCAAAAAGGATCATTACAGGCCTTCCGATTAAAGAAACTACTGCAGCTGCCAGCATATAGATTATTACGTCTCTGAAAAACCAACAAATGGCCAGAATCACAACTCCAAGAGCAGTGTACATAATATATCTTGCAAGTTTGTCAATGCTTCGTTCTGTCATTTCTTCTTGTGTTAATTAGTGTGATTTTACAGATATTCGAAGATTTGCTCCGGGCTGTCAGCTGTTTTCCATGGTGAATGCAAGAGCAGTTCTTCCTTTGTCCGGAATCCCCATGTCACACCGATTGTACGTACTCCTGCATTATTACCTGTAATCATATCTACATCAGAATCTCCGACATATACAACATCTGACTTGTCCTCTATACCTGCAGCCTGCATTGCCTCGTAAACAATTTCAGGGTCAGGTTTTATAGGCATTCCGTCTCTCTGTCCGAGGATTGCTTCAAATTTATACTCTCTGAAGAATTTCTCTGCGAGCTTTTCCGTACCGTCCTGATATTTGTTAGAAGCAATAGCCAGTTTTATGCCACTGGCTGAAATTTTTTCCAGCAATTCAGGAATCCCTTTGTATGGTCTTGTCCTGTCAGTCTTGTGCATGTCGTAGTATGGAATGAAGAACTCTTTCATTTTCATTACATATTCATCACCATCCGCTTCTGGGGGCAGGGCTTTTCTGAACAGATTATAAATGCCACGGCCTACAAGTGAATTATATTCAGACATATCCCTTTCAGGGAATCCGCATTTTTTCAATGCGTAGTTGCAGGCATTTCCCAAATCCTCTATAGTGTCCAGCAAAGTGCCGTCTAAATCGAATATTATAAGTTTTGTCATAAAAAAATAAATGTATTCTACTTTGGTACATTGTAGCTTTACCTTTGTGTCAACAAAAAGAAAAAGCCATGAAAAAGAATGATTTTACTATAGACTATATTTTACCAATGATTTCATCAGAGAATTCATTTGATGTTCTTGCTGATCTGATAAGTGATATGGACCTAGAAATCGTTGATGTCAAGATTGCGTGACAGTAGTCTGGGAGCACTTGAATTTCACTTCTGTTCCGGACTTGTCGTGGTTTATACCTACTGTTATCGTATCTGTAACTTCTCTGTTCTGACTTTGATTCAGTAATCGTGACATTATAGATTCGGCTACGGGATCTTCAACATATTTTTGGATGGCCCTTTTCAGAGGTCTGGCTCCGAATTCAGGATCAAATCCGGCATCTGCAACGAATTTTCGTGCAGCAGCTGTGATATTAAGTGTGAATCCTGCTTCAGCTACTCTGTTACGCAGGCCCTTCAACTGTATGTCAATGATTTTTTCAATATCCTCTCTGTTAAGGGAATTGAAGAAAACCTGTTCGTCTATCCTGTTTATAAATTCAGGTGGAAAAGCTTTTCGTACAGCTTTATGGACTATATTTTTGCGGTCTTCATTCAAGTTCCTTGTGGAAGTGTTGAATCCAAGTCCGTTACCATAATATTCAAGTTCGCGGCTTCCAATGTTTGAAGTCATTATTATTATGGTGTTTCTGAAATTAACATATCTTCCATTACTGTCTGTAAGCCTTCCTTCGTCCAGAATTTGAAGGAGAAGGTTGAATATGTCAGGATGTGCCTTTTCTATTTCATCCAGAAGGACAACGCAGTATGGTTTTCTTCGTACCCTTTCGCTAAGCTGGCCTCCATCTTCAAATCCGACATATCCCGGGGGAGCACCAATGAGTCGTGTGGCTGTGAATTTTTCCATATATTCACTCATGTCAATACGTACTATATTGCTATCAGAATCAAAAAGATACTCAGCAATAGACTTGGCAAGCTGCGTTTTCCCCACGCCGGTCGGACCAAGGAAAAGGAATGAGCCTACGGGTCTAGACGTATCCTTGATTCCAGTGCGGTTTCTTCTTATAGCTTTTGTTACTTTTTCTATAGCCTCATCCTGACCTATTATGTTCTTTTTCAGAAAGTTGTCCATATTGACAAGTCTGCTGATTTCTGATTCAGCCACTTTGTTTGCCGGTATTCCTGAAATTTTTGATATTACTGTTGCAATATCGTCTTCAGTAACGATTGTGTCTTTCCTCCTCCTTTTACCTCCCGTACACTGTAACCTTACCATTGATCCTGCTTCGTCAAGAGCATCTATAGCTTTGTCCGGAAGACATCTGTCTGTAATATATCTTTCGGAAAGACGGACACATGCTGATATTGCTTCCGGAGTGTATGTGACTGCATGGAATTGCTCGTAGCATCCTTTTATTTTTTCCAGTATGGCAACAGACTGCTTGCGGCCTGAAGGTTCGACCAGAACTTTCTGAAATCTTCTGTCCAGAGCACCGTCCTTTTCAATTATTTTTGAAAATTCGTCCAAAGTCGTTGCTCCGATACACTGAAGTTCCCCTCTTGCAAGAGCCGGTTTCAGAATATTTGCCGCATCAAGGCTGCCAGACGCTCCTCCGGCTCCTACTATAGTGTGAAATTCGTCAATAAACAATATTATGTCAGGATTGCTGCTGATTTCCTGTATTATGGCTTTGAGCCTTTTTTCGAAATCTCCCCTATATTTGGTCCCGGCGACTACCGATGCAAGGTCAAGAGAAACAATTTGTTTGGCTGCAAGTGAAGGCGGAATCTCTCCGCTTGCGATTTTTAAAGCTATTCCTTCGACAATTGCGGATTTTCCTACACCGGGATCACCTACCAGCATCGGGTTGTTTTTCTTCCTTCTTCCCAATATTTCTATGACCCTCATTATCTCGTCTTCTCTTCCCACTACAGGGTCGAGTTTTCCGCTCCTTGCAGCCTGTGTTATGTCATAGCCGAATTCTTCGACTGCTGACTTTGATTCTTCCTGTGATTCGGCATCCGCATTCTCTTCCGGTGCTTTTCCTGACTTGACGTTTTCCTCGTCAATCTTGCTTCCGGTCATTTCGTTGCGTTCCATGAACGATATGACTCTTCCATAGTCTATACCTGTGTCTCTCAGATAGCTTTGTGCATAACTGTTGGTGTTTCTGCACAAAGCAAGAAGAAGGTGCTGGGAAGAGGCTTCCGAACACTTTAGTCGTGTAGCTTCAAGTACGGTGATGCTCAGCACATTCTGTGTTCCTCTTGAGAAAGTTACATTGGTGGCTTCGGAGTATGGTATGTGTTCGTTTGTGAAGATTTTGCTGTCAATGAAATGTTTGAGTTCATCCA
Source organism: uncultured Bacteroidales bacterium (assembly GCA_937890845.1). Lineage (GTDB taxonomy): Bacteria > Bacteroidota > Bacteroidia > Bacteroidales > UBA932 > Cryptobacteroides. The sequence continues at coordinate 10,533 of CALADR010000244.1, forward strand.
GGTCTGTTTCCAATCCGCGCAGAATGTCTGTGGCAGTATTGTCACCGTGGCGAAGTATTCCCAGCATAAGGTGGTCGGGGGCAATTCCGTAACTGCCGGTCCTCATGGCCTCTTCCCTGGAGTAGTTGATAATAGCATTGAGTTCGTCTGATATTCTTATTTCCATATCCTGTGCTTTGACAAACTACAAATTTAATAATCTGTTTTGTTTTTCTCAAAAATTAGACTTGTTTCTGTAGAAAATACGTTTGTCCGGCAAATAAAAATTTGTAACTTTGCACACTTGCATATGATGGAATTGTGCAGTTAGGTTTGAGTTGAAAAAATAAGCTTAAAACAGATGGAAGAAAATCAGACAATAACAGGCAGGATAGAAACTGTCAACATAGACAAGCAGATGCGCAGTGCGTATATTGACTATTCTATGTCAGTGATAGTGTCAAGAGCCTTGCCTGATGTGCGCGACGGAATGAAACCTGTGCATCGCAGGGTGCTTTTCGGTATGGAGGGACTGGGTCTTGGCTATACCGGACAGACAAAGAAATCTGCCAGAATCGTAGGAGAGGTGCTTGGTAAGTACCATCCGCACGGTGATTCAAGTGTATATGATGCAATGGTTAGAATGGCGCAGTTCTGGAGTCTGAGGTATCCGCTGGTATTCGGCCAGGGAAACTTCGGTTCTATGGATGGTGACCCTGTTGCTGCAATGCGATATACAGAGGCGAAACTTACAAAGCTTTCGGATGAGGTGCTGGCTGATCTGGACAAGGATACCGTAAATATGGTTAACAACTTTGACGATACTCTCCAGGAGCCTACTGTGTTGCCTACAAAGGTGCCATTGCTTTTGCTGAACGGCTCTTCAGGTATTGCCGTAGGTATGGCTACCAATATGGCGCCTCATAATCTGACAGAGTGCTGTGATGCGATATGTGCGTATATTGACAATCCGGAAATATCAGTCGACGAGCTGATGCATTATATCAAAGGTCCTGATTTCCAGGGAATAAGGGATGCGTTCGAAACAGGTCCCGGCCGTATTGTGATAAGGTCAAAGACAGAGATAGAAGTAAGCGACTCGGGACGAGAGACCATAGTTGTTACCGAAATACCTTATATGGTCAACAAGAGGGAAATGATTGAGAAAATCGCAGAACTTGTTGAAAGCAAGAAGATAGAAGGTATATCATACGTCAATGATGAGACCACAAGAAAAGGAGTCAGAGTAGTAATTAAGTTGAAGATGGGAGCAAATGCAAACGTTGTTCTCAATATGCTTTATAAGTACACTCCGCTCCAGTCAAGTTTCTCGGTGAATAATGTGGCTCTTGTTAACGGACGTCCAAGGATATTGAATCTCAGGGATCTGATAAAATATTTCGTAAGGCATAGGCATGAGGTGATTGTTCGCAGGACGAAATTTGATCTTGACAAGGCTCAGAAGAGGGCTCATATCCTTGAAGGTCTTCTGAAAGCATTGGATGTCATAGATGAGATTATAAAGATAATCAGGGCATCAAAAAATGTTGATGAGGCCAGAGCGGAACTGATGTCCCGATTTGACTTTACAGAAGCCCAGGCTACGGCAATCGTAGAGATGAGGCTTCGCCAGCTTACCGGACTTGAGCGTGAAAAACTTCAGTCTGAATATGATGAATTGATGAAGTTCATTCATTATTGCGAAGAGGTGCTTTCAAATTATGACAAGCAGATGGAGGTCATAAAGCAGGAAACCCTCGAAATGAAGGAAAAATATGGTGATGCAAGAAGAACTGAAATAGCATTGTCGGCAGAAGACTTCAACCCTGAGGACTTCTATCCGGATGATGATGTTGTAATTACCATTTCCCATCTCGGATATATCAAGCGTACTCCTTTGGCAGAATACAGGACGCAGAACAGGGGCGGAGTAGGAATAAAGGGAAGTACTACCAGAGATGAAGATTTCATTGAGCATATCTATGTGGCCAACATGCACAGTACCATGCTCCTTTTTACCCAGAATGGAAAATGTTACTGGCTTAAGGTATATGAAATACCAGAAGGCTCAAGAGCTTCCAAGGGACGCGCTCTCCAAAATATAATAAATATTGAGTCTGATGACAAAGTCAAGGCATATATTAATGTTAAGAATCTCAAGGATGAGGATTATGTAAATAACAATTATATAGTTCTTGCGACCAAGAGAGGAATAATAAAAAAGACTTCACTGGAGGCCTATTCAAGGCCTAGAACCAATGGTGTGAACGCTATAACTGTCAGGGATGGAGATGAATTGCTTGAGGCAGCAATGACCAACGGCAATTGTCAGATAATGCTTGCAGGAAGGAAGGGAAGGTGCGTGAGGTTTGACGAAAATGATGCAAGACCTCTTGGAAGGACGGCTTCAGGTGTCAGAGGCATAAATATTGATGAGGATGATGAGGTTATCGGTATGGTATGCTATGACCCTACAGCTGAAGATGCTGCTTCTCACAATATCCTTGTAGTGAGCGAGCACGGTTACGGAAAGCGTTCCGACGTTGAGGAATATAGGATAACAAATAGAGGTGGTAAGGGCGTTAAGACACTGAGTATCACTGATAAGACAGGTGATTTGATAGCTCTGAAGGATGTGACTGATGACAATGATCTGATGATAATTAACCGATCAGGTCTTACGATAAGGATGGCTGTGGCTGATATAAGGGTTGCAGGAAGGGCAACACAGGGAGTACGCCTTATCAATATAAAGGATGGGGACGCCATTGCAGCAGTTTCGGCAGTTTCCAAGAACGATGAAGAAAGGTCTGAAGAGTCTGTTTCATCTGAAAGCAATGCTTCCTCAGGCGAATAAATAGAACAAACATTTTAAATTACGGAAAATATGAAAAAGATTCTCATTGCATTGGCAGTTCTCCTTTCAGTACAGGTTGCTGATGCGCAGGTTAAATCTCCGGCTGATTCGAAGAAGGCCGTAGAGGCTGCAGAGGCAGCAAGTCAGAATCCAAAGAAGGCTGTCAAAGTAGCGACTTGGACCAAGTTGGCAGGAGCCTATGTAGAGGCTTTCAACGCTCCGGCAGGAAATGCCTGGATCGGTGCAGGCCAGCAGGAGCTTTCCCTGATTATGGGTTCTGAAAAACCATCAGCTACAGAGACAGTTGAACTTATGGGCGAGCCTTTTACAAAAATGGTTTATGCTGATAAGAATTTCTATTTCAATGGCGGAGGAGTTCTCCAGATTATTGAAATTACAAATCCTGTTTATGAGGATGCACTTGACAGAGCTTATGATGCCTATCTTAAAGCATTGGAAGTAGATGTTAAGAAGGGCAAGACTTCCGATATCATCGAGGGAATCAAAGGTGTGGCATCCAAGTATCTTGAAGCAGGTATGACCTACTATATGCTCGGAGACTTGAAGACAGCTGGTGAGGATTTTGCAAAAGCAGCTGAATTTACTGCAGCAGAGCCTGTAAGCAGCGTTGATACTACTGCAGCATACAATGCAGGATTTGCTGCATGGTCTCTTCAGAATTATGAGGAGGCTAAAAAGTTCTTCCAGATGTGTATAGATGCCGGATATTTCTATGAGGACGGTGAGGTATATGCAAAAATATCAGATTGCTACAGCAAACTTGGCGATATGGAGAATGCAAGACTTTCTCTTGAGAAGGGATTCCAGGCATATCCTCAGAGTCAGAGCATCCTTATCGGCTTGATCAACTTCTATATAGAGAGCGGAGACAATCCTGAAAGGCTTTTTACGCTTTTGGATGAGGCAAAGAAGAATGAGCCAGGAAACGCGTCTCTCTATTATGTGGAAGGAAACATTTACAATCAGTTGGGAAATCAGGAAAAGGCCGTTGAAGCTTATAGAAAGTCACATGAGATAAACCCTGAATATGAATTCGGACTTATCGGTATCGGTATTCTTTACTATAATCAGGCAATCGACCTTCAGGAGAAAGCACAGGCAGAGCTTGATGATACCAAGTATATGGCTCTTGTAAGTGAATTCGAGACTGCTTTGAGAAATGCAATTGAGCCGTTTGAGTCAGCTTACAACGTTTCGAAGGTAAATGAAATAAAAGTCAATATTGCAGAGTATTTGAAGAATATTTATTACAGATTCCGTGAGGAAAGTGCAGATTTTATGGCTAAGTATGAGAAGTACAACGAAGTAGTTGCTACTGGAAACCCACTTTAGTCAAAATAGTGACTGTCAAATATGTCAGCGGGAGAATCCGTGTTGCCTGAGGCAATTGGATTCTCCCGCTGACTTTTATTGTTAGATGACTTGATGAGAACTATTTATTCGGTTTTGCCGTTCTCGAAGGCTTTTACTATCTTGCTGACAAGCGGATGTCTGACAATGTCTTCTTTGCTGAAAAAGATTGAAGCTATACCGTTTATTCCTTTTGTCAGTTCTATTCCCTTCATAAGACCGGAATCCTCTTTATGAGGCAGGTCTATCTGGCTGGCATCTCCTGTGACAATGAATTTGGCATCATTTCCCATTCTTGTCAGGAACATTTTCAATTGTCCAAGGTTTGTATTTTGTGCTTCGTCCAATATTACGCAAGCTCTGTCCAAAGTACGTCCTCTCATATATGCCAGCGGAGCTATCTGTATGGTTCCGTCTGTGATAAATTCCTGTAATCTCTTTGCCGGTATCATATCGCCGAGAGCGTCATATAGTGGCTGGAGATACGGATCAAGTTTATCTTTCAGGTCTCCAGGAAGGAACCCTAGGCGCTCACCAGCCTCTACGGCCGGCCTGGTAAGGATTATGCGCCGGATTTCTCTGTTTTTCAGAGCACGGACAGCAAGAGCAATTGCGATATATGTTTTTCCTGTACCTGCAGGTCCGACTGCGAACACCAGATCGTTTTCAAAATAAGCTTCAACCATCTTTTCCTGTGTTCTGTTCCTTGCGCGTATAGGTCGGCCTTCTGAATTGTACACGATGAGGGCATCCCCCTTCATCTTTATCCTGTCATTCGGACTGTTACCTTCAAATATTTCTTCTACATCATACGGTGTGAGATTCATTTTATGTTTTCTGCGTTCAACAAGTAGATTCAGTTTCTCTTCAAATAATCTGACGGACTTACTCTCACCTTCCAGTCTGATCTCATTGCCCCGTGCTATAACCTTAAGTTCGGGGAAATAGCCGCATAGCGCTTCAAGTATTCTGTTCCCGGCACCGAGTATTTCTACCGGATCCATTTCTGCAATGGAAATTGTTTTCTTTTCGATTACTTTGTTTTCAGTCATTTTCTGTCTTTTATTCCTGTTTTTGCTTGGACTCTATAGTAGGAATCAAGCATTTTATCATATTCGTAAGGCATTATCCATAAATCTTTTCTGCCTATATAATCCTTTGTTTTTATTACTGTATGGTTTTCAGTCAGACGACCTGGCAAAGAGCACCACAGGTAGTCATAGTTGTGGCTTATGAGCTTTGTTACTCCATTTTCCAGTTTGGTGAGTTTTATTGTCAGCATCAGTCCGGTTTGAGTATTTACAGCGCTCATGTTTGAAACAGTATTCCCTAGAGAAAATGTAACCGGAACATTTTTCCCGGAGTCTTTTATGCTTATGGACAGACTATCCTGCACGACATGAGGATGACTGCCTATTATAATGTCCGCTCCGGCTTCAGCAAGAATGGAGGCAGTCTTTTCCTGCGCTTCAGAGTGCCCCAGCCGGTATTCGTCGCCCCAGTGTGGCAATGCTATTATGTAGTCAGCGCCATATTCCTTAGCTCTGTCAATAATGGATTTTACTCCCTCAGTGTTTTCTCTGCTTATTTTAGGAAATTCGCCGGAAATGCAGGCATTTGTACCGTAAGTGAAGTTGGCAAATGCAATCCTTATACCCTTTATTTCTGTTATAAGTGGATTGTTCCTTAAATATTGATCCTGGTTTGCACCTGAACCAGTCGTCATAGTCCCGTATTTGATCTTCAGGGAGTCGCAAATGCGCATAGTCCGTTCATATCCTTTTTTTCCTTTGTCAAGTATGTGGTTGTTAGCTGTAAGTAAAATATCAAATCCGCAGTTTGCCAGATATTCTGCAAAGCTGTCAGGGGCGCTGAATGCAGGGTAGCCTGTGTAAGGTTCGCCCCCTAATGTGAACTCCATATTTCCTATTGCCAGATTGGCATTTCTGATATCTTTAATTATATTTTTGAAATATGAACTGAAGTCAAATGCCGTGCTGGAAAGTCCTGATTTCACATTGCTTTTTACTCCGGAGAGTTTCTCTGATGTGCTTATCTGGTTTGCATGCATCATTATATCTCCTAAAAAAAGCAACGATACTGTATCGGGACGCGCTCTTACAGGTATGATTTTTTCTGACTGACGTTTAAATAAAGAAACGTCATCTATAGTCTGTGCTTTGCATAATACGGCGGAGGTGACAAACGCTGCCGCCGCTGCTACTGCCAGTCTCAGCGAAATTCGTATATCCATACTAACAAATATAATCCATTTTTTTTGAATCAGATATTAATTTGGTTAAATTTGCAGTTATGCTTAAATATCAGGCAATGAAACCTAATGCGAAGGATATTGACATTAATGTCAGTTCTCTCCCTGTTGTCACTGACAGGGTGCGATATGTTCCGTCGTCTGGCAGGAAGACCGACTGCGGAAGAAGTGGAGATGATGCGTATCGAGCTCTTGAGGCAGGAAGAGGCGAGACACAGGTTCAAAGTGGATTCACTCAAGAAGGTGGAGAAGGCACTTGCAGATTCCATTGCTGCACTGCACTCCATAAAGCAGTTGCATGGGACTATACTCAACCCTTCTGAAATAGGCGGGCTGTTTACTACGAAGTTGGATTACCGTTATTATATTGTAGTAGGAGCATTTAAAAGCAGGGTAAATGCAGAGGATCTTTTGTCTGAAGTAAAAGAATGCGGTTATACACCGATACTCATAAATTTCCGTAATGGTTTCAATGCTATAGGCATATCTCCTACCGATGACATTTTGGGAGCCTTTCATTCTTTGAAGAAAGTAAAGGAAGAGAAGTTTTGTCCCGAAGATGTCTGGATCTTGGTTAATGAGTGATATTTGAATGAAAACCAGTTTATTATATTTAGTCATTGCTGCGATGACCTTTTGTATGGCATCGCAGACTATATTTTCCCAGTATAAGTCTCAGAATTCCTATGCCAGTCTTTATGACAGCGAGACCGCTGCTTTGATGCGCAGGCACGTAAAGGAAATTGCCTCTGAATATAATGCAGGAAGAAAGCCTGGTTCAGAAGGTGAAAAGAATGCTGCGGAGTATCTTTATAAGGTGTTTGAGGAGTACGGCCTGGAAATGCTTTCTCCGGAGTCTGGAGACGAATTTGGAATAGCAAAGTCTTCTTCAGATACTCTGGTGTCAAGGAATGTTGTCGGATTTGTCCAGGGATATGACCCAAAGCTCAGAAACAGATATATTCTTGTCGGTGCAAGAATTGATAATTTGGGAGTCAATGATATGACAGTGGACGGGGAATCCGGCAGACAGGTTTATTATGGTGCAAACGGGAATGCTTCCGGTATGGCTGTAATGGCAGAGCTGGCGAGAATGGTGGGAACTAATTCCA
>CALADR010000245.1 GCA_937890845.1 uncultured Bacteroidales bacterium
ATGGAGCGAACTTCCTGCGACCAAGAGACACTACGCCAATTCACCGCATAAAAAAGTCACCAAGTGGCACACCCCTCTTCTCGTCATGCACGGTGCAATGGATTTCCGCGTACCTCTAGAGCAGGGAATGGCTGCATACAATGCCGCTCAACTAATGGGAGTTCCTTCAAGGCTTATCGTATTCCCAGAGGAAAATCATTGGATACTCAAGCCTCAGAATGCCCTGTACTGGCACAGAGAGTATTTCCGCTGGTTAGACCGCTGGTGCAAATAGGCACGATTTAATGATTTGACCTAATACAACAAATGAAAATGAATTTCTTAAAGTCCACATTTGCTGCAATCATTGCTATATTGACATTCTGCCCGCATTCATTCGGGCAGAATGATTCCATAGCTGAAACACCATCACGCATAAAATTTACAGACAGAAGCGACATGTGCTTCCAGATGAGGGGATCCTTCAATCTTGAAATGCCGCAAAATGAAAAAATTTATTCCAGATTCAGAATAGATGATTTCAGATGGAACATAGAAGGAACAGTCGGCAAGCAGTTTTACTACAGGTTCAGACAGTCTTTCAATACTGCATTCAAGACAATGTCATGGGACAACCTTCTATCATCAGTAAACTATGCTTTCGTAACATGGAAGCCTAATGAAAAGGTGTCTTTCACTGCAGGCAAACAAGTATTCGCACTGGGAGGCCACGAATTTTGGGCCACTCCTGTTTATGTCGTACAGTTCAGTGATTTCGGCAAAAGTCTTTCCGCATATCAACTCGGACTGAATGCAAACTGGAGCATATCCCCTACGCAGGAACTTGTTTTCCAGGTTTGCAATATAAGAGGAAACAGTAACTCTGAATATTACTATGCCGGCCTGCCTGACGGAGTTTCATCAGCTCGGTTTCCATATATATATACGCTAAACTGGAATGGAAATTTCCTGAAAGACAAGTCTTTGGAGTTTAGATATTCGGCATCATACGGAAATCAGGCTGAAAACAAAAGTATGTGGATTCTGTCTCTCGGCCAATCATGGAGGAACCGGAAATGGGGCGTATACTTCGACGTCATGTGGTCAAGACAGGCACTTGATGCAAGTTCTATTATAAGCAGTTCAATGAATTTTGCTGACGGAGCCAGCAGGACAGCAACCAATACACAGTACCTGTCATCAGTGGCATATCTGCACTTTTTCATCAGTCCATCCTTCAATATATTCGTCAAGGGAGCAGGTGAGGCAGGCGGCTTCTACAAACCTTATATGAATGCCGGACCTGGAATATGCAGGGTAAACTGGAATGCACAGGGATGCCTTCAATATATGCCTACTAAAGATAAAGGATTCAGGCTGTTTGCTCACTACAATTACTACAACAGGCACGCTTCAGGAGATGGAAAACTTTTGGGAATAACCAGTACCAATGATCACCTTGTGTCTCTTGGTGTCATATATATTATGAATGTTTTCTAGACTCTTCTTCAAATGATAAAACTCCAGACACTTGTAGATACCGGAAATAGCCGTACAGGAATTTCCCTCAAAGACAGGATAATGATATGCGGAAGTTGCTTTGCTGACAATGTCGGAAGCAAACTGCAAGCAGCAGGATTTGACGTGTACCAGAACCCGTTCGGTACTTTGTACAATCCTGTCTCTCTATGCAATTCCTTTGCGCGTCTTCGCGCCGCATCGCCTTTCTGTGAAGACGAAACTGTTCAGATGGGAAGCGGATCCGAACTATTCTGCTCATTCAGCCATCACACTTCATTTGCCAGAGCTGAAAGGTATGAGTTTCTGGAAAATGCAAACATAAAACTCAAGGAAGCTTCCGACTTTTACAAACGATGCAATAAAGTCATTATAACACTCGGCACAAGCTGGTGCTTCAAGCATCTCCCTGACGGAGAGATAGTTTCGAACTGTCTCAAACGTAATGCCAATGAATTTGAAAGAGTATTTCTGGAATCAGAGTTGACGTTCGGACTGCTCAAGAGACTGGTTGAAACAGGAATCTCAGACAATCACTGCCCCAAAAAATTTATTTTCACAGTAAGCCCTATACGTCACATGAAAGACGGAGCGCACGGCAACCAGATAAGCAAGGCATCGCTTCTGCTGGCAGTTGAAAAACTATGCCGCATATATCCTGAAGCTTGTGAATACTTCCCTGCGTATGAAATAGTTATGGACGAACTGAGGGATTACCGTTTCTACGCAGAAGATATGGTCCATCCATCCGAACTTGCTGTAAAAATAATTTGGGAACGCTTCTGCGACTTTGCTGTTCCTGAGTCAGAAAGACAGGATCTGGCATCAAACGAGCGGGCATACCGCCAGTCCCTTCACATTCAGAAAAGATAAGAACCCTACTCCAGTTCCGATTCAGATATCGAATAGTATTTTCCTTTGCCTAAAATGCAATTGAGAAATATTATCTCCTGTTTTTTGCTTATTTCCACTTTGGCAGAACTGCGTGGGTTTACTGTCAAATGATGAACCGTAGAACCTAACTGGAGCGTAAACTTAATGTCGGATACATTTTTTATTCTATATCTGATATAGTCTCCCTTATCTTCAAGTTTTTCAAAATCAAGACATTCTGATACAAGCGGAGCCATATTCTCTTCTTTTCCCATAAGGAAATCATTGAAGAATGCCAGCATACGACCTGCAAACATTGCTTCCTTGACACTTTCAAGAGACTTCTCTTTTGCAAAGACCAGTGTCATTGGACGGATTCCGGAATATTTGAAACTAATTGCTGCGTGAATGTCAGAATTGGCAAACGGATGAAGTCCGTATTTCTGTATCCAGTCATATGAAACGGGATAAGACTCAATGTCATTCCATACCTCAACACCATGTATTTTTCCCTGTGATATAAGTTTCTTGTGTATTGGATACATAGTGGAAATATCATCAGGCCATCCCGGATGGTTCCATAGGATATATGCTCCCTGCTCCAGCATTGCTTCAAGTGCGTCCAGTTCATTTTCAGTATCAGCCTTGTTGGCATCACTTACGAAAAGCGCGTTCATGTGACCGAAAGGCTTGCTCCTTGTAATTTCTGTACCGGGAACTACTATAATGTCATTTCCGGCACTTTTCTTCGCTATCTCAAAAGATGTGTTCAAATCAACTTTTCCGGAGAACATTCCGGCATTCGGCCTGTATTCCACATGATCTGTTATCGCAATGATATCCAGACCTGTCCTGAGTGCTTCTTCAACGCGGAAAGATGGCCACACCTCTCCATCGGAAAAGACAGTATGTATATGAAAGTCTCCTTTGAGAGTAAGGTAACCTTCAATATTCGGGATAAGGATTTCCTGACGGGCTCCTGCTGCAGACTCATTATGTATGAATGTATCCTCTCCTGGGGTCTGCGCAAAGAGCGCCACTGATACAAAAGCTTGCGCCAATGATAAAAACCGTTTCATTGTCTTTAAAGTTAAGTTTTAATTCCTCTTATGACTGTTTTGCAAATATAGACTTTTTGACCTGAATGCAAATATACAATTTGTCCTGACAAAGGCACTTTTTGAATTTTTTTCTGAAAAAATTTGGAAGTAAAGATTTAATTATTACCTTTGCGGTGTACTACTTTACTAATACAGCTATGATCAACATTAATAACATCTCATTCAGCTACGGCAACGTGCCTGTCCTGAAAAATATCTCGATGCAGCTCGAAGAGGGCAGAATCTACGGATTGCTTGGAGAAAACGGCGTGGGCAAGACTACCCTTCTCTCGCTTCTGTGCGGCTTGAAAAAAGTTGAAAAAGGCCATATCGACATTGACGGCTACTCCCCTTTCGAGCGCAAGCCGTCTTTCCTTGAAATGGAATACTTCCTTGCTGACGAATACGGAAAATTCCGCAGCAGGTTCGATATGGGCAAATTCCTGGAAATAATGGAAGTCTTTGAAAATGACCCGAAAAAGATGATAAGCAAGATGTCGTTCGGCCAGGTCAAGAAGACATACATATCCTTTGCGCTGGCCTGCAACTGCAAGTACCTCTTTATGGATGAGCCTACCAACGGGCTTGACATTCCGTCAAAGGCACAGTTCCGCAAGGCAGTAACAAAATACACTTCCGAAGACTCAACTCTGCTTATCTCAACACATCAGGTAAGGGATCTGGAAAACATCATTGATCCTATCATCATTCTGGACCGGCAGGATGTACTTCTGAATGCCGGTATAGCCGAGATCGCTGACAAGCTGACCTTCGACTACAGCAGCGAAAAGAATCCTGACGCACTTTACAGCGAAATGACTCCCGGAGGCAGCGTACAGGTGTATTTGAACACAGGTGACGAAGAAAGCAAAGTAAACATTGAAGCTCTGTTCAGAAAATAATTAATATTATGGAACGAAGTGAAACATTTGACAGAAGAAGGTTCTGCCGGTACTTTTCACATGAAGCGAAAAAGACAGTAAGAGGACAGGGAATATTCATTATGCTTGCCTCATTAGTTCCGGCAATGCTGTTTCTTTTCTATTGGACAATGTCGCTGCTGATGGATGACACTGGAGACAAGATGACTCTATGGGGTTCATTCCCTTTTATTAAAATAATAATTGCCGCAATAACATTTGTCCTGTTCTTTCTCATCTTCCCTATCCTGAGATACGGACACCTTACTTCAAGGACAGACGGCAGGGAAGATATTATGCTGCCTGCGTCAGGACTGGAAAAATTCCTGAGTATGATAATGATATGTATAATAGCAGTACCGCTGGCATTTATGGCGATATATTTTTCCTCTGATCTGATTTTCACACAGTTCACTCCAGGAAGTGACATCCCGCTTATTCAGGGTCTGGCCGGAAAAGGATTTGTCAGTGTGCAGGACGGGTATTACTCATTAGACAATCTATACATATTCTTCTATCCATACATGATATCATCTGCCGGTCTTGCAGGAGGACTGCTGTTCAGTAAGCATAAAATAGCATTCACATTTCTTACGTGCGTAATATCTTTTATCCTGTTTTACAGCATTGTCCTTAATACAGTAATACTGAAAGACATCCAGCCTTTTGATGTTGCAAAGTACATTGTCCCGGTATGGAGTACAATACAGACCATAGTGGCCATACTCTGCTGCACATACGTATGTATAAAAATTAAACGCATACAATTATAAGAAGACATAAACATGAACGATAACTTCAACATACACCGCTTCGGAAACATACTTTTGAGCGACCTTAGAGGCATCGCCGCAAGAAAAGGAATTTCCATTTTGATTTTCGGTCTGGTGCCTGCAGTGATTTTCATAATGAAGCTGATATTCACTTTCGGCTCTGACGGGATGAGCAATATAGATGCAGGGGGAAGAGGCTTCTTCTTTATGGCGGCAGCCTCTATTTTCATAATATGGATGCCGGCAGCATGCTACGGATACATTACAGACAGGAAATTCGGCCCGTATTACACCCTGGTACCGGCATCCTCTGCAGAAAAGACATTGTCAATGCTGCTGAATATGCTCATAATAGTGCCTGCTGCCTTTATGATTGTTTATCTGGGTTCCGATGCCGTTATTACCGCAATGACCGGGAGTCCGGCAGACGAGAGCATTGCCGCAATGATTTTTTCCGGTTCAGAAAATCTGTCAATCCCGTATAAGGGAAGCATTGCCGACATTTTCATGATAATATTGAATATATTCGGATATATTCTGATTTTCCTGGCCGGAGCAATATGGTTCCGGAAGAACAAGATTGCAAAGACAATCCTGGTCAATATTGCATTGGGAATAATCGCCATGATTCTAATTACTGTCATGGTAAAAGATGATATAAATATGATTTCAGACAACCCTGACATGACAGCAAACTGGCTGACTTCCTTTTTCGGGAATTTCAGAACCGTGACACTGGCCTATCTTTCCGTTCTTGTCACAGGTCTGGCAGCAGCCGTTTATTTCAGAGTTAAGAAAATTCAATACTGATGCTATGGAGTTCGATTCAAACAAGCCAATTTTTCTGCAGATTTACGATTCGATTTGTGAAAAAATCCTGAGCGGAGAATACCCTGAAGGATC
>CALADR010000246.1 GCA_937890845.1 uncultured Bacteroidales bacterium
ATGCTGTCATGGAAGATGTAATCTGCTCTCCTGAGAGAAATCTTACCAAGGAGATATTGCTGCAACTTATGGACTGCAGCTTCATAGACAGGGCAGAGAATATCCTTATAGACGGCAAGACCGGATGCGGAAAGTCCTTCCTCGCATGTGCAATCGGAAGACAAGCCTGCTTTATGGGGCACAGGGTGGAATACTTCTCTATGAACAAGTTCATAGAGCGCATAGCACTCGCTAAACTTGACGGAAGTCTTATTAAGGTCATCAATCATATCGAGAGAAATGACCTCGTCATCTTTGATGACTTCGGACTACAGCCGCTCGATAACAACTCGCGTCTGGCGTTGCTGCAGATCCTGGAAGACTGTTACCAGAGAAAGTCGGTCATCGTCACCTCTCAGCTACCTGTTGCAAAATGGTACGACTACATCAATGAACCGACCTTGGCTGACGCCATCATGGATCGCCTCACAGCTAACGCAGTTCGGTTGGAACTCAAAGGTGACTCCATGAGAAGGAAAAATCAAAAATAATCATAACTTTGCCGAACCGAAAGCGACCTCTTCTGAAGTGGTACAATCGAAAGTGCTACAGGAGGTACATTCAATGTGATATAGCCATATTATGAAAATAATACTGTTATTTCTTGAGCTATTTTGAAGAATTCAGGTTGACAGATCATCTTATTTTGAAAATATTAGCTATCTCGAAAGTCATCTTGTACGAACACCGAGAGACTGTGACGCCTCATTCGAGCCTCAGTTTATCAAGAAGAGAGAGACCATGCTGTCTGAGGGTATGGCTGACCGTATTATCGGTCTGTACGCCCTTGGAACAAGCACACGAGACATTAGCAACTGGCTTGAAGAGACGGCCGGAACATCCGTATCGGCCGAGACTATCAGTTCAATAACCGACAGGGTACTGCCTGAGCTTGAGGCTTGGCGTAACCGTAGCCTGGATGAAGTCTATCCTATCGTTTGGCTTGATGCGGTTCATTACAAGGTAATGGACGGGAAGAACCGAGTGGTCACCAGAGCTATCTACAATGTGCTCGGTATCGACAAGGAAGGCCACAAGGATCTGCTGGGCATGTATGCCTCAAAGAGCAAAGGTGCCAACTTCTGGTTGAACGTGTTGACAGACCTGCAGAACAGGGGCGTTAAGGATATAATGATTGCCTGCATAGATGGCCTTAAGGGCTTCCTGATTACACACGAAATGCGACAATATTGAAAATCTTTATTTATCAATAAATTAGCAAAAAGTGTCTTTCCCTGAAAAAAGTTGACTCATCAAATGAGTTAAAAATGGAAAAGTAC
>CALADR010000247.1 GCA_937890845.1 uncultured Bacteroidales bacterium
TCGAACGCCCGACCCCTACGTCCCGAACGTAGTGCGCTACCAACTGCGCTACATCCCGATAGTTTTCTTTTTAAGTTGAATCGCTATCTAAGAAAAAGAAGCTGCTATAAGCAGCTTCTCTCCCAGCTATAAGAAAAACCTTTAAAGGTTGCTTTCGCTATGAAAGTTTATTGATATAGATCGCAATTCCGCTCTTAAGGTTGGCAGCTTTGTTTTTGTGGATAACACCAATCTTTGCGAGCTTGTCGATCATTGCATATACCTTAGGTGCATTCGCTTCTGCCGCATTCTTGTCAGTAGTATTTCTGATAGCGCGGATAGCGTTCCTAGTTGTCTTTGCATAATATTTATTATGCAATCTGCGTCTTTCGCTTTGGCGAGTACGCTTGTCTGCTGATGCGTGATTTGCCATTTTATATCTTTTTATATTTTTTGTAGTGGGTAGGGGAATCGAACCCCTATTGCAAGAATGAAAATCTTGAGTACTAGCCGTTATACGAACCCACCGGGTGTCCCTTCTATCATTAAGGGAGTGCAAAGGTAAATAATATTTTTAATCGTGCAAAATATTTTTTACTTTTTTGCATTATTATTTTTCCATTCGAATGAATAGAGGATAGATTCCACCTGTCTGAGGTAGTGTCTCTTGTCATATCTGGCTGCATAGACAAATGATTCAAGGACAATGATTTCCTTTCCATCCTGACTATAGAAAGAGTGAGATACAAACGGTCCTCCCATAAAATCATTGTGAACATCCCACAAACCGCGGACTTCAGTGAAATTTCTTCCCTTGTATTTCATGTATGTGATTCCAGGAATTGCTGCATCGCTTGTAGTCATGTATGTGTTGTCAAACATTCCGGGAACATTGTTTTTGAGAAACTCGTTTCGTTTTGATATTATATTATCTAATGAGAAGTCGGATTCATTACCTAGTGCAGGATATTTATATATAAGTATCCCCTGGATGGTATATTGTGTGTCATAACTTATCCAGATGAAGTCATCTGTCTTCTTTTTCAGGGCATATCCTGCCGGAAAATGAGGGGAGCCTCCGATCATTTCGCTTACAACAGGACTGAGGGAGTGTTCTTCATACTGGATAGAGTTTGCGATAACCCTGTCCCTTTCTGCTTGTTCAAGGGTGTTAAGTATGATTCTTGACTTTTCTTTTATAAGATTCAGCGCAGTTTCACTGTCAGGGGCATTTATGGCTATTACACACTGTGGTCTCGCCCATGCGTCTGACCTGAGAAGCAAGTCAGGCTTTACAACTTTGCTGTCAATGTTTACAAGTATTATATTCCTATGTATCTGGAAAATATCAGTAAAGGCAGAAGGAACTATGTTTATCAGAGTGTATAGAGGTTCTTTCTGAGGCAGATAGGGACAGTCACTGGCCAAAAGTCCTCTCAACTCTGAGCCGACATTGCCTTCCCAGTCGCTTTTGTTTACAACTATAAGGACTTCTCCGGCTTTTCCGCTGATGTTAGGAAGCAGTGGCTTTCTGTCTGCATTCTTGCATGAGAAAACAGAAAAGATAGCTGTGATAGCTGTAATCCAAATGATGATTTTCTTTATGTAAGCTTTCATGGCGTTACTGTTTTGATTTTTTTAGATAAGCGTATTTTCAAAAATACGCAATAACTCTGTTAATAACAAGCAAATGGCTTATTTTAAAAAACTTTATCTGAAAATTATCTGAAAAGCCTTCCGATATCGTTTCCGAATGCCAGAATCATAAGTCCGAAAAGCAGCAGCATTCCTACAATTTGAGCCCCTTCTAGGAATTTGTCACTCGGCTTGCGTCTTGTAATTATTTCATATAGAGCAAAGACTATGTGGCCTCCGTCAAGTGCCGGAATAGGAAGCAGGTTCATTACTCCGAGCATTATGGAAAGCAGCGCCAGAATATTGATGAATCTGTACCAGTCCCATGTGGCCGGGAAAATCTGCCCCATTGAAATGAAGCTTCCGACTGACTTGTAGGCTTCCGTACTGGGGGTGAATATCAGTTTCAGGTCCTGTAGATAGCCTCCTATTGTCTTGAATGTAAGCTTGAGCCCGGCTGGAACGGCCTCTAAGCCTGAGTATTTTTTCACTTCAATGGAAGGTGCTTTTGTGAAAACTCCTATTTTTCCCGTACTGTCAATCTGGAGGCTTAAAGAAAGTGTGTCTTCCCCTCTTGCGACCAGTGCCGGAATCCCTTTTCCCGGAAGAGTCTTGAGCAGTTTCCATGACTCCTGCAGATATTCGATATCATGTCCGTCAAGGTTTATTACCCTGTCACCTTTTTTCAGTCCTGCCTGATAGTTCGGGGAGGCTGGTGGAACAGAATCTATTATGAAAGGCATAGCGAGGTCAAACATCATAGGAGTATTGAGCACGTCCCCCATCATGCTCTGATCTATATATATGTCAATGGTGTCGTTATTCCTGAGTACAGTAGCCTTGCTGGCAGTCCTTCTGGCCATATCAGCCTGGAGCATATCAAAACGCTCAGGAGTATAGTCGTCGAATTTCAGTATCCTGTCACCGTTCCTGAATCCCATTTCGTATGCAAGCTCATTAACATAGATGCTGTTGCCTTCGTTTTTAATATAACTTTCTCCCCATCCTGCCATTATACATATGTACAGTATTATGGCAAAAATGAAGTTGAAGAGTACTCCTCCTGCCATTACCAGAAGTCTCTGCCATGCCGGCTTGCTTCTGAATTCCCATGGCTGTGGTTCCTTTTTCAATGATTCGGTATCCATAGACTCGTCTATCATGCCGGAAATCTTACAGTATCCTCCCAGTGGAAGCCAGCCTATTCCATATTCCGTGTCCGAGTTTTTCGGCTTGAATTTAAATAGAGAGAAACCTGCATCGAAGAACAGATAGAATTTTTCAACTCTTATTTTGAATATTTTGGCAAACGCGAAATGTCCTAGTTCATGTATCAGTATAAGCACGGAAAGAGCAAGAATTACTTGCAGGATTTTTATCAGAATTATCATTTGTGTCAAATTGTCGTGTTTGGGGACTACTTAAATTTTTGCTATCAGTTTTTCCGCCATTGCATAGGCCTGTCTGTTAGATTCAAAAATGCATTCAAGATCAGGTGATGCAATGAAGTCTGCGGTTTCCATACATTCTGCTATTATGTCGGTAATATCGTAGAATCCTATTCTGTCGGAGAGATATGCCGCTACAGCGGCTTCATTTGCTGCATTCATTATGCAGGCCATATTTCCTCCTTTTTCCAGAGCCCTGTATGCCAGTGCCGGTGCCGGAAACTTATCAAGGTCAGAAGCGTAGAATGAAAGCGAGGCAAGTTTTGCAAAATCAAGTTTTTCATTGTTGAGTTCCAGCCTTTCCGGATAGCTCAGTGCATACTGGATAGGTTCTCTCATATCAGGATGTCCAAGTTGCGCGATTACTGCTCCGTCTGCAAATTCTACCATTGAGTGTATTATAGACTGCGGGTGTATGACTACATTGATTTTTTCCGGTTCTGTCCCGAAAAGCCATCTTGCCTCAATGATTTCAAGGCCTTTGTTCATCATTGTGGCGGAGTCAATGGTTATCTTGTTGCCCATATTCCACTTCGGATGCCTGAGGGCCTGTTCTTTTGTTGCAGATGCAATTTTGCTTTTCTCCCAGGTCCTGAACGGCCCTCCTGATGCAGTGAGATGTATTTTTTCTATTTTTGCTCCATGTGAGCCCTGAAGGCACTGGAAAATGGCAGAGTGTTCTGAATCGACAGGCAGAATGTCGCACGAATGTTTTCTTGCCAGTTTCATTACAATGTCTCCTGCCGCTACAAGAGTTTCTTTGTTTGCCAGAGCTATGGTTTTTCCTGCCCTGATTGCTGCGACAGTAGATTCCAGACCGCTGAAACCTACCATTGAAGTGACAACAGTGTCTATTTCCGGATCCGCTACAAGTTCACAGACTGCCTTCATTCCGCCATATACATTGGCTTCAAGTCCGGACAGGTTTCTGCGCACTTCATCCAGGCGGCTTTCATTACATATGACAACATTCTTTACTTTGAATTCAGTTGCCTGACGGCAAAGAAGTTCACAGCTGTTGTTCGCTGTAATCAGCACTGCTTCAAATTTGTCCGGATGTTGTCTTATTACATCAAGAGTCTGACGTCCTATGGACCCTGTAGATCCTAAAATCGCTATCTTTTTCTTTTGTGTCATTTTATGGATCAGAAATTTATATAGTCGGCAGGATTTACAGCTTCACCTTTATACCATAATTCAAAGTGTAGATGGTCTCCGGTACTCAGAGCTCCTGTGCTGCCGACAAGTGCTATTGGAGTTCCTGCACTTACTTTGTCTCCCGTCTTCTTCAGAAGTTTCTGGTTGTGCTTGTAAATCGTTATTATATCGTTATCATGTTGTATCTGTATTGTGTATCCGGTGTCGTCATTCCATCCGGCATAAATTACAGACCCGTCCAATGCTGCCTTTACTACAGAGTTTTCAGGTGCTGTGATATCTATGTAAGGATGCAGTATCTTGTCGTATCCCTGTGAAATGACACCTTTAAGCGGGGTAAAGAAATGCATTCCTTCTATAGGAAGTTTTCTGCCGGCTTTACCGGACAACTCGAACTGTTCTTCTTTCATTACTGTTTCTCTGAGCAGAGAATCTTTCTTTTCAGATATGTCAGCATTGCTGCGGAATGTCTTTTTGCTTAGGTTGACCAGACTGTCAATATCCATCGCAGAATCTCCTGACAGGACCCTCCTCAGGTTACCTGCATATATTTCCCATAGTTTGAGTTTGTTTTCCAGAGAATCTGCCAGTATTGCATTCTGTATTGCAGCACGTTTTGTCTCAGAGTCAGGATATCCTGGAATAAAAGTCCTGACAGGTGTGAATGCTATTATGCAAAAAGCCAGAGCAAAGACAGTGACAAGTATAGTCGCCTCGGTGACCAGAAGACTGGCCTTGGAGAAATGGATAGTCCATAACGCCTTGTGAGTCTGGTCTTCTACGAGAGTGAGCCTGAATTTTTCGACTTTTTTATCTTTATTTTGCCGTGCCATACTTTAGTGTTAACTTTGGACAGAATCATAGGAATAGATTACGGAAGAAAAAGGACGGGAGTGGCAGTGAGCGACCCCCTGGGAATCTTCGCGTCCGCGCTGGATACAGTACAGTCTGCAAATATAATAGATTATCTCAAAACTTTTTCTCAAAAGGAGAACATATCAGGATTTGTAGTCGGGTATCCGATGAATATGGACAACAGGCCTTCGGAGGCGGCCAGAGATGTAGATATTTTCATAAAGCATCTGGCAAAGGCCTTCCCAGGAATACCTATAATGAAAGAAGACGGGAGGTTCACCTCTGTTCTTGCTCACCGCGCCATGATAGACGGAGGCATGAAGTACAAGGACAGAAAAGACAAGTCGTCCGTTGACAAGATTAGTGCTGCCATAATACTGCAGAGTTATATGGATAGGACTTCCGGCGGCATGTCTTTTGCTGGAAGTCCTTCCTTTGTGCCTGATTCTCTGTCTGATAAGGTATCAGGGTCAAGGCGCCGGAGATAGTATTGAAAGAAATTATATATTATGGAAAACAACATATTGCCTATTTATTTATATGGAGCGGAAGTTCTGCGCGAGAGAGCTGCAGAAGTTGATCCTGCTACCGAAAAGGAAGAAATACAGAAACTTCTTGAAAATATGAGGGAGACATTGAAAGTGGCTGACGGATGTGGTCTTGCAGCGCCTCAGGTAGGTGTCTCAAAACGGGTAGTCATAGTTGACGGAACAGTAGTGTCCGATGTTTATGATTATCTGAAGGATTTCAAGAGAACAATGATAAATCCTGTAGTGCTTGAGGAAGGTCCTGACAAATGTGATTATTCCGAGGGCTGCCTGAGTGTGCCAGGTGTATATGCGGATGTCCGCCGTCCGTCAAAAATCAAGGTGGAGTATTATAACGAGAATTTCGAGAAAGTTACTGAAGAACTTGACAAATTTGCCTGCAGAATGGTTCAGCATGAATTGGATCATCTGGACGGAAACCTATTTGTAGATAGAGTGGCTCCGATACGCAGAAAGATGATTACCAAGAAATTGCAAAGCATCTCCAAAGGCCGTGTAATCCCGCGTTACAAGTCAAAAATCTGAGATCCGTATTACGGGTTTCGAAAATCTATCAAATTATGGGAGCATTTCACGCATATGACATCAGGGGAGTCTATAATGTTGACTTTGATAGGAATACAGCCTACAAAGTAGGATATTTCCTTCCTGAACTTCTTGCTACTGACAAAGTACTTGTCGGACGTGACTGCAGGGTTTCGTCTGATGAAATTCACGATTATCTTATAAAAGGCCTGACAGACGCCGGTGCTGATGTTTATGATTTGGGACTCAGTACCACACCTATGGTTTATTTCGGAACAGCAAACTACGGTTTCAAGGCTTCTGTCCAGATTACTGCTTCGCACAATCCGGCCGAATACAATGGAATGAAGGTTTCGAGGGAGAATGCTCTTCCTGTCGGTTATGACAATGGGTTAGGGCAGATTAAGGAGTGGATTGAATCAGGCCGTGACTGTCCTGTTTCTGAAAAGAAAGGTCAGGTACATC
>CALADR010000248.1 GCA_937890845.1 uncultured Bacteroidales bacterium
ACCATTCCGGACAGGATACTTGGACACAAGCTTAACAAAACGGAGAAAGAGCGTCTTCTACACGGTGATATTGTTCCTTTAGATACCAAAAGAGGTACAATTATGCTTCAGGTTGACAAGGACTTGAATTCGGTAATCGTGAGATCAAGCAAAGAAATTAAGATACCTAATGTGATAGGCAAGACCGAGGAATATGACGGATATAAGTTAACCAAAGCAGACAAATATCTGCTTGCCAACGGTCATACGTTAGAGAGTAAACTCATGCACAGCAAGGACGGATATATCCTTGCCGACATATCTCTCACAGATGACAAAAAAGGCATTCAGTTCTCAAACATACAGAGTATTACAGAAGGAAAGGCTCATGAACTGATAAAGGAGATGAGACCTAAACTGGAAGCTGTAAACCCCGTCATAGAAAATAAGGTATCGGCAGATAAAGGGCGAGACATGGACAGCGAGTTTAAGGAAGCGGTTGGTAAAAGGGACTTTGAAACGATTGACAAACTCAGGGAGGACGGTTATAAGCCAAGTGAAGATTACATCAGAGGTGTAGGAAAACAGCTGAATCTGAGTGATAATGAAATGAAGGAAGTTCAGAATATTTTTCAGGTTAAGCCGGATGAACTGAGCGAACATCAGAAACAGGCTGCCAAGCTTTTAGATGCAGCCTCGGTAGGAAATTTCAGAGTCATTCAGGACATCCAAAAAACCGGATATCAGATAACACAGAATG
Source organism: uncultured Bacteroidales bacterium (assembly GCA_937890845.1). Classification (GTDB taxonomy): domain Bacteria; phylum Bacteroidota; class Bacteroidia; order Bacteroidales; family UBA932; genus Cryptobacteroides. Next base: position 740 of record CALADR010000248.1, read on the forward strand.
ATATAAAAGCCATGCGAGAAAATGGCGTACAGGAAAACACCATCATCGCCGTTCAGAAGATATTCGGTCTTGAAAACAAAGGCAAGACTTTGGGTGATGTGAAGTTGGCAAGCAGTCCGAAGCCGGACAATACAAAAGAAATGGCCAGACCTATTGCCAATACTGTAAACAAGATGTTCAACGACTTATAAAAATGCAATTATGGACTACAATGAACTGGTACAGAAAAGACAGGAAGGCGTCATCGATGACCTGGAGTTTCTGCCCGCTCAGAAAGATTTGGCAGAAATATATCTTGAAGACATGAAGTCAAGAGGAGAGAGGCCCAATAATGAGAATGCCGTCAAGTGGCTATGTGAATATGAGAATAACCATTTATACGAACAGTTATGAAAGAAGATTCAGCAGGTGACAAAGCACTGAAACAGTTTGCAGACCTCATGATTCAAAAAATCAAGGAGGTTGAGCATGACTGGAAAAAGCCCTGGTTCTCTCCGGAAGGTGGAGGGGGCTTACCCCAGAACATCGAAGGCAGAGTATATAATGGGATAAACCTCTTCATGCTGTACTTACTTTCGGAAGAAAAGGGTTACAGCACACCATTGTATATGACATTCATGCAAGCTAAGGAAGCCGGAGCCTCAATTATAAAAGGAGAGAAATCGTTCCCCGTAATATACTGGAACTTCTCAGTAAAGGACAAGAACGGGAACAAGATAAGCATAGAAGACTATCGGAATCTATCAGAGGACGAAAAGAGGGAATATAAGGTAACACCATATATGAAAACCTATAACGTGTTCAATGTCTCTCAAACCAACTATCCGGAAGTCCAACCTGAGAAATGGGAAAAGCTGAAGTCACAGTTTGTTCCACCGGCTCTGAAGGATGAACAAGGCATGTACACCATGCCGTTGCTCGATGCACTTATCAGAGAAAGGCAATGGATATGTCCGATATTTCCGAGAGAAAGCGACAGTGCTTATTACAGGCGTGGAGAAGGATGCCATATAATTGTCCCGCTGAAGGGACAGTTTGATACAGGTGAATCCTTTTATTCAACACTGCTGCATGAAATGGCACATTCAACCGGTGAAGTCGGTCATCTGGAAAGAGAAAAAGGAGAGGTATTCGGAGATTCCAAATACGCCAAGGAAGAACTTATCGCAGAGCTAACTTCTGCTTCATGCGGTAAAACCATGGGTATATCAACCTGTATCAGGGAGGAGAATGCGATGTATCTGAAGAGCTGGCTGTCGGCATTGAGTCAAGATCCGAAATTCATATACACCATTCTTTCCGATGTAGCCAAGGCAAGTGCCATGATACAGGAGAAGGTTTACGGAATGGAACCTAAACTGAGCAATGATGAAAAATTCTTACTGGCGGCAAGCCAGGGCGATGAAGATAAATTGAAAGAGTTGAAAGAAGCCGGCTATAACCCTTCGTTGCTTATGATAGACAGGCTAAATGTCAATGTAAGCAACAATGAAGGGAAAGAGGCAGTAAGCAAGGTGTTTGGAATAGATTTTGAAACTAACAAAACAGCAGAAATGAGCAAGGAAATGGTCAAGCCTGCTGAAATAACAATGAATATTTAACCCCTAAATCGAAGAATTATGTTTACAGGACAATTAATCGGTTATGTAGGTGCAGACGCACGTTCAAACAAGAGTGGTAAAGGATTTTATTTCCCTGTTTCATCAAAGTTTAAAGGAGTTGGAGACACAGAAGACAAGACTCTTTG
>CALADR010000249.1 GCA_937890845.1 uncultured Bacteroidales bacterium
GAAGCATACGCATAAGCAGAAAAACAATGGTTGCCACAACCAGGACTGTTACAAGTGATTGTAACAGCCGCTTGATCGTGTACTTTGCCATGATTACTTACCTGCCTCGGACTTAAAGGTTTCATACTGCTCTGCAGTATAGGCTTCTGCAGAGGTTTCCCAGTTCTTGTAAGTATAATTCTGTGCACCGAACATGGCGTTCATCCTGCTGTAGTCATTCACCTTTGTCAGCTGCCACTTAACCTCATATTCCATTGGAATGGTCAGTGCATGATTTAATAAATAAACCTCAGCCTCTGCATAGGCGTCATAGCGGGCATCCATGTCCTCATAGATATCTCCTGACTTCTCAGTCACCTCAGAGAATTCCTTATAGGTGGCAATTAAATCCTCGTCGGTTGCATTGTTTACTCTTGAATAGTTCATGGAATAATATGCCTGGTCATAGCCGTAGCGCTCCTGGTCAAGGAAGTTTGCAGGATCACCGTAGTCAGCACCCCATCCTACCATATAGACAGACCCAAGGCCAGGCTGTACTACTTCCTTGCTCTGGCTGGAAACAAAGGTCTTAATATTTAAAGTAATGAAGTCTTCTCCAAGACATTCTGCAAATACCTGCTTTAATACAGTTGCCTTATCCAGCGCATTCTGGTCACCGGAAATAATATAGTAATCTAATACAACAGGGAAGGTAACGCCCTCAGCGGACAGTTCCTCCATTGCCTGCTTCTTAAACTCCTCTGCCTTTGCCTTGTCATATCTTCTTGGGGTCTTTCCATCAGACTCAGGAAGGCCCAGCATCTCAGTCACCTTGTCTGCATAATCGGTTCCATCTGAGTAATATAACAGTCCCTTCATGGTGTATGCTACATTTTCGCAGTGAAGAGGCTCAATAAAGTTAGACCTTGACCAATATTTTGTCAGATCAAGACCATAGTACATGGAGCGGCGGAAGGCTTCGTTTGCAACTGCCTTGTTCCAGTTCTCATCCGGTGTCCCGTCTTCATTCCTCTTATCAAAGTTAAAATGCATCTGGTAGGAATACTTCTTTGGACGTGTCTCAGTCAGGAATTTATGATCCGGATTGCTCTCATCATCATAGATGGTACGCAGATCTGCCTCAGACAGGGTAATATGGT
>CALADR010000250.1 GCA_937890845.1 uncultured Bacteroidales bacterium
GAGCATATCTTGTCACATAATCGTAATGTCCCATTATGTCGAAATCACCAAGCCATGTCATTTCCTCATAAATGGTTTCGAGATAGTGGCCATAAGCTGTTTTCCAGTCCTTGCCTTCATAATATCCTCCATAGAAAGGATCAGTGTCGTCTATATAGTGTACAGATGCTATGACCTGGTCAAATTTGTGTTTGGAGAGAAGTTCCTTTATTTGTTCCCGGCAATTGTGCTGCAGTCCGATTTCTATACCTTTGAAAATTCGGAATTCTGTTTCCGGGCAGGATTCCTGAAGCAGTCTGTTGACTCTGTCTATTTCCTCCTGCTGTCCCTTTATGTCAAACTCTTCCGGAAGTTTATTCTCATATTCAGCTTTCATGGGAGGCACATAAAGGTCGCAATGGTCTGTAAAGCAAAGGCCGGCCAGCCCTTTCTCGAAAGCTGACCTTGCCGATTTTTCCACTGTTGTCCTTTTCCCGTCAAATGAGAATTGGCTGTGATTATGATTGTCAAAAAGTTCCATTAACTTAGTCCGTCTATATATCCGTTGTTGACATCGATATCCAGAGCCTGAGGGTGTTTGGGCAGTCCCGGCATCCTTATGATATCGCCGGCAATGGCAACTGTCATTTCAGCTCCTGCGTTGATTACAATGTCTTTGATATCAAACTCAAATCCTTCAGGCGCACCGTATGCCGTCTGGTCCTGTGAAAATGAATATTGTGTCTTTGCTATACATACAGGGAAGCGTCTCATTCCCATTTCCTCTGCAGCAGCAATCTTTTTAAGTGCAGTCTTGCTGAAGGATACATTTCCTGCACGGTATATCTTGCGAGCCACCTTTTCTATTTTATCGCAGATACTATCCTGATCCTGATATGTATATGAAACAGGGGAAGACGGACTGTTGTCAATGGTTTCTATTACCTTTGCAGCAAGCTCCAAAGCTCCCTCTCCTCCCTTTGCATAAGCATCATTCAGTGCAAAGGCTACTCCGATTTTTTCACAATGCTTCCTCACAAGGTCTATTTCTTCCTTGGTGTCAGTAGCGTATTTGTTGAAGCATACCAAAACAGTCTGCCCTGCTGCCTGAAGGTTTTCAATATGTCTGTCCATATTGCAGAAACCTTTTTCCACACCTTCCGGAGACGGTTCTTTAATCTTATCTATGCTAATATTGCCATGCATCTTAAGTCCCTGGAGAGATACTACCAGAAGGGTGAGTACAGGGGTAAGTCCGCTTTTCCTGCATTTTATGTTAAGAAACTTTTCTGCGCCAAGGTCTGCTCCGAATCCGGCTTCTGTGATTGCATATTCACCATAATTCATAGCCATTTTTGTGGCCAGTACTGAGTTGCATCCGTGAGCTATGTTTGCAAACGGTCCGCCATGTATAAAGGCAGCTCCTCCCTCTGTCGTCTGGGCCATATTAGGGTTGATAGCTTCAACGAGAAGTGCGGCAATAGCGCCTTCTATTCCCATATCTTTAACAGTGAATGGCTTTCCGTCAAAAGTATATCCGAGCAATATATTGCCGATTCTTTTTTTGAGATCTTCTGTATTTTCACTCAGACACAATATTGCCATTATTTCTGATGCCGGAGTGATATCAAAACCTGATTCCTGTACCAGCCCGTTCGTTCTTGGTCCTAGTCCGGTTACTATGCTGCGCAATGATCTGTCATTTACATCCAATACTCTTTTCCACAGTATTTCCTTAAGGGCGAATCCTTCAGCCTGATGTTGATAGAGATAGTTGTCCAGCAAGGCTGCTATCATATTGTGGGCTGACGTTACTGCATGAAAGTCTCCGGTGAAATGAAGGTTGATTTTTTCCATGGGTACGACCTGTGCGTATCCCCCGCCGGCAGCTCCACCCTTCATGCCGAAACAAGGTCCGAGCGAAGGCTCCCTCAAGGCGAGAGTGACTTTTTTACCGAGTTTTCTCATACCTAAAGCCAGTCCTATGGAAGCAGTGGTCTTGCCTATTCCTGTTTTTGTAGCTGTGATGGCAGTTACCAATATCAGTTTGCTCTTTTTGACTTTTGCTTCATCTATCAGTGTATAAGGTATTTTTGCGACATGTCTCCCGTATGGTTCTATCATGTTCTCGGGGATTCCGTATTCTACAGCCAAATCTGCTGTTTCCCTTAATTTTACGCTTCTTGCAATCTCTATATCAGGCTTCATGGTCATTTAATTATTCAGGCGCGAAAATAGCAAATATTGGGGAATAATTGTTAACTTCGCAAAATGATTTATAAACAACGTCAAATATGATAACATTCGGTTTCAGAAATAAAACAGGCGGTCTGTTGAGGGCTGTCGCTGCTATGGTGCTTGGAGGAGTGATTATGGCATTTCCTTCATCTGCCCTTAAAATTGTAGTCCAGGTAATAGCTGCCTTTCTCATAGCTTCAGGTCTGGTCTCTCTGATTTTCGGTTTCGTGAACAGGCAGAACGGCGGATTTCCGCTGATGCTTACCAATACGGTGGTGGATATAATCCTTGGTGTAGTCATTTTCATGTTTCCTGCTGAGGTGGCAAGTGTAGTTATGTTTGTCATTGGACTTGTACTCATGCTTTTCGGAATTTTTCATATTTCAGCACTTTTGAGCGCAAGCAAGGTTATAACAGTGGGAGTCTGGACCTATGTCATGCCTGTATTGTGTGCTGTAGGAGGAGCAATGGTGATTTTCCATCCGTTCGGGCTGGGAGAGTTCCTTACAGTCGTGGTCGGTATCGCCCTTCTGCTTTATGGGGTTTCTGAACTCGTTTCGAGCTGGAATATGCACAAGGCTATGAAGGAGTATGAGATAAAATTCAATACGCCTGTAGGTGAAAAGAAGAAAGGCACGGATGATGACAGTGAAGTCAAGGATGTAGATTACGAGAAAATCTGAATATGATTCCCCGGGAAACAGTCGACAGAATACTTGACGCTGCACAGATTGTGGATGTGGTCGGCGATTTCGTCTCTCTGAAAAAAAGAGGGACGAATTTTATTGCGTGCTGTCCCTTTCACAACGAAAAGACACCGTCATTCTATGTTTCACCGGCAAAGGGAATCTATAAATGTTTCGGATGTGGCAAGGCAGGAACTGCGGTCGGGTTCATAATGGAACATGAGAGCCTGTCGTATCACGAAGCTTTGAAATACCTTGCAGCGAAGTATAATATAGAAGTCGTTGAGAAGGAAGAAACTGCGGAAGATATTGCTAAAAGACAGCGTGGGGAGAGTCTCTATCTTACTTCTGGTTTTGCTGCCGGTTTTTTTGCCGACAGCCTGTCTTCTCCTGAGGGTCGGTCGGTCGGATATGCATATTTCAAGTCAAGGGGGCTGGAGGATGATACAATCAGGAAATTCGGCCTTGGATGGGCGCCGACGTCAAGACATGCCCTTTCTGATGCTGCAAGAAAATCAGGATACAAGGAAGAGTTTCTCATTGATACCGGATTGTCTGTAAAAAGAGATGACGGCTCCCTGTCTGACAGGTTTTATGACAGAGTTATCTTTCCGATCCATTCTGTAAGCGGAAGGGTGATAGCATTCGGAGGACGTACGCTCAGGACAGACAAGACAGTTGCCAAGTATGTAAATTCACCGGAAACTGAGATTTACGTAAAGAGCAGGTCTCTGTATGGAATATATTTCGCTAAGAATGAGATATCCAGACAGGATAAGTGCTTTCTTGTGGAAGGTTATCTGGATGTACTGTCTATGTACCAGCTTGGAATTACCAATGTGGTGGCATCTAGCGGTACGTCGCTGACCGTGGAGCAGATACGGCTTATACGGAAATTCACTTCAAATGTAACCATAATATATGACGGTGACTCTGCAGGTATTCATGCAGCGCTGCGTGGAATCGGTCTTGTGCTGAAAGAAGGTCTTAATGTAAAGGTTGTATTGCTTCCGGACGGAGAAGATCCTGATTCTTTTGCCAGAAAGAATACTCTCAATGAGACAAATTCGTATATTGCTGCTCATGAGCAGGATTTTATAGGATTCAAATCGGATCTTTTGCTTGGTCAGGCCGGTAATGACCCGTTGAAGAAAGCTGAACTTATAAATGACATCGCTGATACCATTGCTCTGATCCCGGATGCCGTAAAACGTTCCGTATATGTCGAAATGACTGCATCTAAATTCAATATAGAGTCTGGTATCTTGTTCGAGAGAATATTGAAGACAAGGACAGACATATTGGTAGCGGATAAAAAGCAGAGCGAATATAGGCGCAGACGTGAGGCTGGTGATGAAGACGGAACTGCCGGATATAATGACGGCTACATTTCTGAAAGCAGTGTAAATACTGGTGTTTTTCCTGATCAAAGGGCTGATGTATCTGTCCGTATTTTTGAGGATAAGATTCTGGAACCGTGTGAAAAAGAACTGTTGGGCTTTATAATAGAGCATGGTGAAGAACATATGGCATTTGACTCGGATTCGGAATTTTACGTTGATGGAGGTGAACCTGTTACAGTTGCAGAGTTTATAGATTCGGCTTTGTCTGCTGATTCCGTTGTCTTCTCCAATTCGCTGTACCGTCGCGTTTATGACGAATATTTCCGAATGTACGATGAAGGTATGTCACAGGTACAGATACAGAAAATCCTGATGAACAGCCCTGATAAGTCTGTTTCTGATATCGTAGCGGATCTTCTGGTAGAGAAGTATATGATTACTGTGCAGAATTACAGGAATTCACTTACAGCACTCTCTACACAG
>CALADR010000251.1 GCA_937890845.1 uncultured Bacteroidales bacterium
CACTTAGATATTTTGTCAAATAACCCCACTTGCACTTTAACAGCAACAAGTATTAAACCACAGGGCGCTTTTCCCCCGACAATTTACACCAACAAATAAAACATATGTAGGAACGATACAAGCAACGATTACACTTTACCCTCCCCAATAAAATTTTTCTATCACAATGTAAATTACCGAAACTTCAATAATTCACTACACGCCCTAACTTTTGTCGCAAAGATATAATTTAAAAAAGTTTTAAACAAGATTGCACCACGCTTCATAGGCAGTATGAACCAAAAAGAACCAAAAAAGCTACATGGAATGACGGTAGTCCTTCCATCTTTTACGGCATCTCAGGTAAAACCTTCCGACAGGATTGTTATAGGCAAATGTCTTTCGGATTTTCCGGGAAGGATTTTCAAGAACTCTTGCAGCCTCGGCTATATCTTCCTGCTTGTCATTGATTACAAATTCCTTAAGATGGGATGTATAGTAACTGACCTGGCATTTACGCTTCAGTTCTTCCGGAAGGCCGTAGCTTTCTATGAGCGTAAGCTGTGTCTGCAATATGTCTTTGTTACGCTCATACATCTTTTCATAATTACTGGAATGTGACGCACTTTCCTCCAGATATCTGTATGTAGTGGTGACATCCATCAGTACATGACACTTGGTCACGCACAGGAAATGAGTGAACAGCACAAATGTACCGTCAGAAGATTCTATACCACGGACTTTAGGCAGGTCGCTTCTCCATACCCAGCTCGGAGGGCAGACATACCCGGCAGAACAGACGAAGTCTCCCGGTGTGGGATATACAGCCGGGAAGCATTCGGGATGAGATGTAAACAAGGCCTGTTTAAACTCTCCTGTCTTCTGCTTGAGCATATTGAAGTTTGTGTATGTCATACCATAATCAGGATGAGTATCCAGAAAATCCACCTGCTTCTGCAGTTTGTGCGGGTCTGTCCAATAGTCATCGCCTTCACAGAATGCCAGATACTTGACTCCATCCCTCCATTCTGAAAGGTAAGGCATCCTGTCCTTATTCCTGGAATAATGGTTTTCCTTGAGGAACAATACAGCAAAATAACAGTTTACATTGACTTTATGTCTGGCGAATACTATATGTGCATAGTCCGTCTCGGTTCTGTATGAAGCCGAACCTTCAGAAAAATCGAAATGCTTTGCCAGATAATCTTCTATTACAGCCTGTTCGCCATCTGTAGAAGCGTCATCGATAACAGTGCAGACAAAGGGAAAGTCGGTCAGCTGCATGGCAAACCCGTTCAATGTATCCGTTATATAGGCCGACTGGTTATATGTACAGCAGTTGACAGTAAGTTTCCAATCTATTTTCGTGCTCATATCACTTGTTTTTTATAGTCCCGGAATTTGAATTGAAGTACTTGTCCATCAATGAGTACAGCAATTTCTTTTTTCCTTCTCTCATATTGGACTGGATTATGGACCAGTCTCCGTTGTCATTGGCCTCTACCATAAGCCAGCCTTTGCAGCTATACGCGATATCCCAGGAAATAAGAGTCGCGCCTTCCTGATTCAATGCCATATCATTAATAAATGACTTGGCAGAACTCCATTCCGGCAAGTGGTATCCCTTGAACTTAAGATTGGTATCAGGATGAAACTCAAATATATTTCCCCTATAGTTCCTTGCATCGGTCTCCACCACTCCTGTTTCCGGATTGACTGCTGCATAGATACCTCCGGAACCTGCATTATCCTTTATCGCCTTTCCTGTTCCGACCCTCCATGTAACTCCGAGTATATGTATCTTGCCTTGCAGGTTAAATGTCACGACTCTGCAGGAGTTGATTGACTCAGGATGCATCATTGCAGTTTCTTTTCCCTGGACGATCAGTTCTTCCAGTACGAACGGGCCGTTTTTGATTTTCGAGGCGAAAAACTCTTCCTGATTTATGTCTTCAGATTCCAAGATTGTAATACCATGTCCGGAATGCTCATTCAATGGCTTATATATAAAGGTACTGTGTCTTGATACAAATTCAGCAAATATATTCCAGTCCTCAACGGAATAGCATCCGGCCATATCTCTTTTGAAGAATTTGCAGAACTTTCTGTAGCATGCATATTTGTCCTCCATAAGGGGACGCACTGCAGGTGTGTTCAATATATCACAATAATGGTATCTCAGTTTGTCTGCGACGAAGGAGTCCCTGTAGGCCAGGGATGAATTGTCCTTGAAACCATAAAGACAGTAATCCTCAAAACTGATTCCGAAGCGGTGCAGACAATAGACCATATCTTTAAAGGTGGTTTTATCCACATTTCCCAGACCATATAAAGGTCTTACCGCCTTTTCTATATAATTCAGTCCGCCTTTATAATACTTATTATCGGTAATCTGATAATAAAGCACATATACACTCTTCCAGAAGTCAGATCTGTCAGCCTTCAGACTCAGCCAGTTTTCAAGCGGAGTATCTGACTTCCACCTGGCTATAAACGGGGAGAGGCCGAAATATTTATCATTGTATATCATAATACAAACTTAGCTATATCATTCAGAATCCGCCTGACACATTCATAGGA
>CALADR010000252.1 GCA_937890845.1 uncultured Bacteroidales bacterium
TGTTCTGAAATCTCCTACAGTGACTTTGAAGTAAGGATTTACATGATTTCTATATGCAGGGATTTCCGGATATTGTTTTCTGAATTCTTTTACCATATTTTCTGAAGCTACTCTGGAGGACTGCTTGTTGTCAAAGAAAATCCTTACCCTGTAACCTTCTATGGTACGTGTCTGGTTTGAATTTATATGATTCATCATCCCTGTGCGAATGAACGACGACTGATGTACTTTCACATCGGCATTGTCTCCTTTTGTCTTCGATGGCATTAAATCAAAAATTATTTTGCCTGCCAAAGTGCTGTCCACTTTATCAGCAAACCTGATGATAGTGGAATCTGCATATATATATCCCTCAGGAGCCTGCAGACTGTCAGTGACCTCCATGGCAGGATTCTTGGTGCCTGGAAACAGGCGGTCTTGTGCCGATGTGTATGATACGTTTGAAAAGAATGCCGCAGCGGCAACGGTTATTGCTATTATTTCTTTTATGAACTTCATTGTCTTTATTTCTTTATGTTTCTTATCAGATCGGCAACCGGTATTCTCTTTAATGTAACACCTTTGGCTATGCCCTTGCCCAATTTGGCCTTGAAACTGGCAGTGACAGTGAAGGCTTCAGGTCCCGAGTTGTGCAGGAAAGACATTACGGCCAGAGGTGAAATTCCCGGAGCCAGTTCCATTTTCCCCTTTACTGTCACTGTGGATTCGCACCGTCCTTCTATAATCAGAGGTTCGGCATAGAATTTTCCGATGGTTTCGCCATATCTTTCCACAATGCCTTCTATGTCGCTGATTCCGATGTCTTTGGCAGGATTGAATATAGTTACGGAAATGACAGCATCTGCTGTTTTCAAGCCGGATATTCCAAATGATTCTACTTTTGTTGAAGATATCCTGATATTTCTCAGGTCCTTAATACTCGAGCATCCCGTACTTGCCAGCATAAATGCAAATACAGTAAAATATGTGATGATTTTTAATGCTTTGTTCTTCATTTTATCCTATCAAAAAATTTCTATGATAAAATTTTTATGTTCGGTTTCATAATATTACATCTTTGCAAAGATAGAAAAAAATACATATAAAAGTCGTATCTTTGCCGATGGCTTCTCTGTTTTGCAGTGGAAGCCATAATATAATTTCTGTCCGTGAGGACAATATAAAGTAAATTTTAGAGATGAACAACATAAGACCATTGACAGACCCTTCGAAACCTAAGGTTTATATAGAGACCTACGGGTGTCAGATGAATGTAAATGACAGTGAAGTAATCCTTTCGATTCTTCAGGATGCGGGATATGTCCTGACTGAAAATATGGACGAGGCTTCAGTTATTCTGGCCAATACATGTTCCATAAGGGATAATGCAGAGCAGCGTATCTGGGGACGTATAGAGCAGTTCCGCCTGCAGAAGCGCAGAAGAGAAGGAGTGATCATAGGAATAGTGGGATGTATGGCAGAGCGTCTGAAAGACAAACTGCTAGATACGCATATTGTGGATCTGGTAGCTGGTCCCGATTCTTACCGCAGTCTGCCTGGCCTGCTTGCTGACATTACGCCTGATTCTCCGCAGATGAATGTACTTCTTTCACATGAGGAGACATATGCTGACATATCTCCTGTTAGAATGGATAAGAACGGAGTTTCTGCATTCATATCCATAATGAGGGGTTGTAACAATGTATGTTCTTATTGTGTAGTACCATACACCAGAGGTGCTGAAAGAAGCCGTAATCCGGAATCAATAGTCAGGGAGGCGGAAGAACTTTTTGCAAACGGTTATAAGGAGGTATGTCTTTTGGGACAGAATGTGGATTCCTATTATTGGAAAGACAAGGAACTGGCAGACAGGGATGTGAATTTTGCTGGCCTTCTGGAAATGGTGGCCAAGGTAAGTCCGGAACTCAGGGTGAGGTTTTCTACATCCCATCCGAAAGATATCAGCGATGAGGTTATCTATACAATGGCCATGTATGACAATATCTGCAAACATATACATCTTCCGGTCCAGTCAGGAAGTGATGTCATGCTTGAGAAGATGCGTCGCAAATATAACAGGGAGTGGTATCTTGAAAGGGTTTCAAAAATACGTTCAGTGATGCCGGGATGCGGTCTTACTACAGATGTAATCGCAGGATTCTGCGGAGAGACTGAGCAGGACCACAAGGATACCCTGTCTCTTATGGAAGAGGTTTGCTTCGACAGTGCTTTCATGTTCCAGTATTCGGAGAGACCAGGTACACTGGCTTCCCGGAAATATGCCGATGATGTCCCTGCTGAGGTAAAGACTGAAAGATTGAACGAAATAATCGCACTTCAGAACAGAATGAGCCTGAAGAGCAATGAGAAGGAAATAGGCAAAGTGTTCAAGGTCCTTGTAGAGGGAGTTTCAAAGAGAAACAATGAGGAGCTGTTCGGAAGAGCCAGCAATAATAAGGTGTGCGTTTTCCCGGCCGGAGGTCACCGTATAGGAGATTATGTGGAAGTCAAGGTACTTTCCTGCACTTCTGCCACACTTATCTCCGAATTAGTTAGATAGTATTTTAAATTCTTAAGATTTGCTGTCTGGGAATATTTGATAGAAAAGAATCCGTCCTTTGTTTTGCAAGGATGGATTCTTTGCGTTTCTAAGGTAATTTCCAAGAAACTGTTTAAAATTTTTTCATCATAAAAGATTTTGAAAAAATTTTAAACAGCTTCTAAATATATTTTTGTAAATTCAGCCTCCATAACCGAAATTGACGCAGGTCAGCCGGAGTGTGGGATAGAGGTCTCACATTGTTAAAACAAATGAAAGTTATGGATATTAACACTAATTCACCAGTGCATGAGCAGTATATTCTTGCATTGGACCAGGGTACAAGCAGTTCAAGGGCGATAGTTTTCGACAGAACAGGAAAAATACGGTCAGTCTCTCAGAAAGAATTCCCTCAGTATTTTCCCAAGCCGGGGTGGGTGGAGCATAATCCTATGGAAATATGGTCTTCGCAGGCATCTGTCATAGCGGAAGCTATTACATCAATAGGAATAAACGGCAAGAATATCGCCGGAATCGGAATTACCAACCAGAGGGAGACTACAATAGTTTGGGATGCCAGGACAGGAGAGCCTGTTTATAATGCTATAGTATGGCAGGACAGAAGGACTTCAGAATACTGTGACTCTCTTAAGGCTGATGGTCATACCGAATACATCAGGGAGAAGACGGGACTGATCGTCGATGCGTATTTCAGTGCCACAAAGGTAAGATGGATTCTGGAAAATGTACCTGGTGCGCGGGAGAAAGCAGAACAGGGTCATTTGCGATTCGGAACAGTAGATACGTGGCTGATTTGGATGCTGACCCGCGGCGAAGTCCATGTAACTGATATGAGCAACGCTTCCAGGACGATGCTTTTCAATATCCACAGCTGCAGGTGGGACGAGGATTTGCTGAAACTTTTCGGCATACCGGCTTCGATGATGCCTGATGTGCGTTCTTCAAGTGAAATATATGGATATACCAAGACTACAATTTTCGCCCATGCCGTTCCGGTGGCCGGTATAGCAGGTGACCAGCAGGCTGCGCTCTTCGGCCAGATGTGTACAGATCCGGGAACAGTGAAGAATACATATGGAACCGGTTGTTTCCTGCTTATGAACAGTGGTGAAAAACCTATCAAATCTGCAAATGACTTGCTTACGACAGTGGCTTGGAATGCTTCAGGAAGAATGAATTATGCCCTTGAAGGAAGTATATTTGTAGCAGGTTCAGTAGTTCAGTGGCTGCGTGACGGACTTGGTGTCATAAGGTCTTCATCTGATGTTGAGGCCCTGGCTGCCAGTGTTCCGGACAATGGGGGAGTCTATTTCGTTCCGGCTCTTACAGGGCTTGGTGCCCCATATTGGGACCAGTATGCCAAGGGAAGTCTTTACGGCATAACCCGAGGAACAACAGCAGCCCATATAGCCCGTGCGGCTCTTGAGGGAATAGCTTTCCAGACTATGGATATAGTTAATGCCATGCAGAAGGATTCAGGCATTCCTATAAGGGAACTGAAAGTAGATGGAGGTGCTTCGCGCAACAATCTTCTTATGCAGTTCCAGGCAGACATCTTGGGTATTCCTGTGATCCGTCCGGCCGTCACGGAAACTACGGCCCTTGGAGCGGCTTATCTTGCTGGTCTTGCAGTAGGGTACTGGTCATGCCTTGATGAAGTGAAGAGCCAGTGGACAGCAGAGTGCAGGTTCGAGCCTTCTGCATCTGCGGAGTTTGTAGCCCGTGAAAAGGAAGGATGGGCAGAGGCAGTTTCGAGGACACTTACACAAAACAGATAAACCAATGGAACTGACTTTGATGACAAAATGTATTTTTGAGTTCATCGGTACGATGGTGCTCATACTTCTCGGTGACGGCGTCGTGGCTTCTAATGCACTGGCCAAGTCAAAGGGGCAGAACGGAGGATGGATAGTCATAACTATGGCTTGGGGTTTTGCAGTCATGTGTGGAGTTTTCATTGCCGGACCATATTCCGGAGCACATCTCAACCCTGCTGTTTCCATAGGTCTTGCTGCTGCCGGACAGTTCCCGTGGGCTTCAGTTCCAGGATATGTTGCAGCACAGTTTCTCGGCGGTTTTGCCGGAGCCATGCTTGTCTATATATTCTACAAGGACCATTTTGATGCTACTGATGATGCCGAGTCGAAACTTGCAGTCTTCTGCACGATGCCTGCTATCCCTAATAGGTGGAGGAATCTTTTCTGCGAGTTCGTAGGTACTTGGCTGCTTGTATTTGTGATACTGGCATTCTCCAATAAGGAAAATACACCTGAACTCGGTATGGGAAGTCTTGGAAGTTTTCCTGTTACAATGCTTATAATGTCGATAGGAATGTCTCTCGGAGGAGCTACGGGATATGCCATAAATCCGGCACGAGACCTGCCTCCGCGCATTGTCCACGCATTGCTTCCTATTAAGGGAAAGAGGGATAGCGGATGGAGCTACAGCTGGATTCCTGTGCTTGGTCCTGTTTTAGGCGGGGTATTTGCTGCATTGACATATTTGTGTGTATATGATTGTGTTATTTGATGCTTAGTATTTTTACAAACGTCTTTTCGATACTCTATTTTCTGCTTGTAGCAGGAACCATAGTTATCATACTTACCGACAATCAGGATTCGGGACGTAAAGTTTCCTGGATTCTGGTTATCGGTCTTTTGCCTGTTTTCGGCCTTATCTGTTATGGTGTTTTCGGGTTTAATTGGCGAAGGGCCGGCTTTTTCCAGAAGAAGCACAAGAATTTTCTCAAGATGTTCAGTGCCAATGCTGACGACCGGATCAAGACTTTGCTTTTCGGACATGCGGTTGAGGAAAAAATCCGTCCGGAGTACAGAGAACTGGCCAGACTGCTCGCCAGAGTGGATAAAATCACTGTGAGCGATGACAACGAAATAGAGATAATCACTTCAGGTCAGAGAAAGTTCGAGGCTTTGACCGAGGACTTGCGAAATGCCAAGGATCACATCCACATGGAATATTTCTATTTCAAGAAGGATGACGGCAGCCGTAAGATAAAGGAACTTCTGATGCAGAAGGCCAGAGAAGGGGTGAAAGTCAGGTTCATACACGAGAATATTGCAAATATTGATATCAATCCGAGATATTACAACGAAATGAAAAAGGCCGGAGTCGAGGTGGTTCCTTTTACCAGTACACGTATCACCCACCTGACTATAGGAGCCCAACTCAACTATAGGGACCACAGGAAGATAGTCGTTATTGATGGAAAAATAGGATATTCCGGAGGAATGAATATCAGTGATGATTATTTTATCCGTTGGAGGGATACTCACATGAGGATTACGGGAGAGGCGGTGTCAAGCCTGCAGTATAGTTTCCTCAATTCGTTCGTGAGTTCCGGAGGAGTGATTGAAAAGGATCTCAGGCGTTATTTTCCGGAGCATATAAAGGTATCTCCCGCCACTCTCATGCAGATCGTTCCGGACGAGCCTGACAACCTCTGGCCCGTACTCCAGATGGGTGCGGTCTGGGCTGTCCAGCATACCAGCAGGTATATTTACATTCAGACGCCATATTTTGTGCCACCGGAGCCTCTTCTTCAGGCCTTGAAATCAGCAGCCCTCAAAGGGGCCGACGTGCGTATTATGATACCGGAAAAGGCTGATTTGAGCTATATGGGGCCTGCCAACCGCTCGTTCTATGGCGAATGTCTTCAGGCCGGAATCCGGATTTATGAGAAGACCGGAAACTTTATCCACTCCAAGACACTTGTATCGGACGACTATCTTTCCATTCTTGGTTCGGCCAATATGGATTACCGCAGTTTCGAAATCAATTATGAGATAAATACTTATATCTATGACGAAAAGGTAGCGCGGGAGAATCGCGATATTTTCCTGAAGGATATGCAGCAATGTAAGGAATTTACTTACAGCCAGTGGAAGAAGACCAAGTGGCATATGCGTATCCTCCAGTCAATCATACGTCTTTTCGCCCCGCTTCTGTAATCTTTGGTATAACTACTCACAATGAAACAGATTCTTATGTGCGTAAAGGTATTCGCTGCAGCTCCTTGCGGAGATTCAATATGTCATAAACAGAATATATGGAATTTGACAGTCCTTATGTTTTTTCAAATTCTTGAATGTTTTTTGTTTAGCTTTTTACCATACTTTATCTGTCTGTGGCCCATAAATTAGTCGACATACTCAATGATATCTCCATATTCATCGAGTATGTCTAGTATACAAAAACTTTCAATTTTATTTTGTTTGTTGAGTATTATTTTTTTTAGAGGATTATCTGAACATACCAGGCCCGACAAATTTATATTCTTGCTCAAGTCAAGTATGGTAAGCCGATTATAACTGCAGTCAACTTCTTCCAAATGGGTGTTTTTGCTCAAATCAAGAGTTGTAAGTAGGTTCTCACTGCAGTCAAGTTCGTCCAAATAGGTATTCTTGCTTAAATCAAGTGTAGTGAGTCGGTTAAAACTGCAATTAACCCATGTTAAACGGGTATTATCACTAATGTCAAGTGTTGTAAGCCGGTTTTGGTCGCACTGCAAACTTTTTAAGACTTTGCATCCGCTTATATCAAGTTCCTTGAGATTGTTTCCATAGCAAGACAAAAATAAAAGGGCGGTATTATTATTTAAATCAAGAGAAACAAGTCGGTTCTTATCACAAAACAATTGCTCTAAAGAAGTGAAATATTTTATCTCCGGCATAGATAAAATATTCAAACCTGTATCATTTTTATAGTCGAACAAATTAATTATACGAACTCGCTGTGCTTCATTTGTCGAAATCTGCCCATCTCTGTTTGTATCTATGTCGATTACATGATCAATATATTCTTCACGGTCATAATCAAATATATTTACTTCCCTGACATCCAGTAATGCGTGATGAAAATCGGCATCTTTAAACAGTATAATTTCTTCCCCGGAAAGGTCTTTCCCGTTTCCAATATCTTTCTTGCAAGAAGCAAAGCAAATCACTGTAAGTGATAATGTAAGCAATAAAATCTGTTTCATATTCACTTAGTTTTAAATTATATTATGTGGAAATTAATCTTCCTATGGGATAGCACTATAAAGATATAAAATTTTTTGTTTACAATGAGGTGTTGTAGCGAAAAATTTCAGTCTTATTTACTTGAAAATCAAGATTGACATGCAATTTTGTTTTCAGTATTTTTGATATTGTCTTAATTCTGACTGTTCATACATAAAAAATCCCCGTAACCATAAAAGTTACAGGGACTATTATTTGCTTTAAGTCATTGTCTGTCTGAAGAAAACGTTGCGCCCGCACAGGGAGGGTCCCACTGCGTGGGAGGGTTTTCAGAAGACAGATGATGACGACTATTTATTCAAAGCAGTAGCCACATCAACAGCACAAGCAACTGTACAACCTACCATAGGGTTGTTACCTATTCCGAGGA
>CALADR010000253.1 GCA_937890845.1 uncultured Bacteroidales bacterium
TACTGCTGCACACCGACAAAGCTATATAAAGTATCAGAATCAGCACAGATGGAAAAACATTTGTCATATACTGAAAAATCCAAATAAAGCCCATCGGCAGTCCACACGGCAGGAGAACAAAGATTATCATTTTTATCGGAACGCTCCCCATAAATAAAAAAACAATTCTGGCCCCGCAGGATACGGAATTCTGAAATATAGTCGTACAGATACCTTTCCAGCACGACACTCCGATTCCCACAGGAAAGCATATATTCGTCAGTTTCAGAAGAATATCCCACATATACCAGATCATCGCCAATCTTCTCTGCCACCAGTACACTATCAAGTCCTTCAGGACAAAGATACTCCATCACTTTTCCATCAGAATAAATATCAACGCTGCACCTCTTTCTATTTTTTCCTGCACAGAAGCCTACACCAGGTCCATCATCATATAAACCTGAGAGTATATCAGCATCATGGCTTTCATAATGCAGCACACCGTTTTTCCTTAAATACACTCCTTTCCCCTCTCTTCTGGCAAGAGTATAAACTTCTCCGTCCATTACAGCCCAGGCAACAACTGTTTCTTCCGTATCATAACTGAACAGTAATTCCCCATCCCTTTTCACTAGAGTCCTACCTTCAATATTGAAATCAGAATAAATATGTCCGTTTACAAATCTGTGACGACTGGGATCTGTATAAACCCCATGCTTCCGACCTGCAAGAAAATCTGTTACCCTCACCCCATCTGCCATAAGGAAAATCAAAGCCTCCTCCTCTTCATTCTGTTCTACAGAAGATGCCCAGTCATAATACAAAGGAAACTCAACACCTGTAACATAGACTTTACCTTTACTTGCTTCACCTTCCCCAATACCGGACTCTTCTTCGGAACCAATATTCCCGTGAATGTTATCTTCAACAGACAGAACTTCCCGTACAGTACATGAAAACCAAATGAATATACTGGAAATAAGTGCAATATTCAAGATCCTCATAACTACAAAATCACCATACAGATACACTTGAATAATACCCGTTGAAACCACCGTCCTCGTATTTTCCGTCAACAGACATATATGGCCTCCTTGGCCAAACAGATCCTGAAAATGCAAAATACAATCGTCCGCGGACAACAGCCGCAGACTCTGATGCAATTATACTCCGGTTTCTTCCGAACGAATATTTCCTCTCTCCGTCAAGACATAAAACCATCTCCGGGAAGGCGGATCCTGAAGTATTGACAACATCATAAATCGAAGAGCCTGAAATCATCGAAAACCAAGGAATGACACCACCATCAAAACCATATCTGAAACCATTGCTGCCGCAAACGGTATATTGCCTTGTGCCTTTGGAACTGTCACGGCACACTAATGCTACATTCACAGAGGATTCGGAAAGCATCAAACGTGCATATTCTACATAATCACCTCCTCTGATATCAAGCATAAATGGCTTGCCTCCACAGAAACAATAATACTCAGTACCCGAGATACTTTGATACTCAGCTATATAATAAAGCTCCCCTTCATACATGCGAGCATCCAATACTCTGAGTACATCAGGCTCCCCCGCGAATTTCTCAACTCTGCCACCACTATAGAAAAAATACTCACAACCAGAGACGGAGTCAGATGATTCACAAGCAAAAGCAAAAGACACTCCTCCTTTTCCTTCATGAAAACCTGAAATCAAATACCCCGTTTCATAAAAAGCTTCCTTCTGCCCGTTTATCCGCAAGGACAGTCCAGAATCCCCCGAACGTGAAACTCCAAGGGTATAAACATTACCTTCCGAAACATAAAACGAAACTATCATTTCCCTTCCGGAATAACGGAAGATTTCCTTTCCATCTTTTTTGACAACTGTTTCTGTATCAGATGAAAAATCAGTATACAGATGCCCGTCAAAACATCTGTGCATATCAACATCCGAAGCTGTTTCATACTCATATCCTACAGGGACACGCAATATCTTCTTTCCTTCTTTCTCCAGGAAAATAAAACATCTCACCTCACCATACTCACTATCCTGATACCAGTCATATCCATCCGGATACTCCACACCTGTAACATAAAGAGTATCCCGAACCTTCACCGGAGGCTCAGGCTCTTCTGTCTGAGAATCAGGCGGTGGCTGTACTCCTAAAATTTCCTCCCCTTTCACACACATAGTCGTCAACATCACTGAAGCCGAAAAGGCCATAAGGCCAAAGACTTTTTCCAATCTTCCCATAATTAACCTGTTTAAAAGAACTTTAGATTCCGGCATTTTCCGGAACCTGACAGGAGCAAAGGAAATATATAAAAATGAAGTTCCGAAATATCTCACCTCAGATACCGGAACTTCACCACAGTTTTATGTTTCTTAATGTTTTTTCTCTTTTTTATATCCTCATACCTAAAATCAGCACGCTGATTTACATCACTATACATCAAAAAGTGCAAAAAAGGCAGAGCCGCTGCCGGACATTGAAGCATAAACAGCACCTGCTTCATAAAGCGAAGATTTCATTTTTTCAAGCATCGGATACTTCTGAAAGACAGTTTTCTCAAAATCGTTTACAAGCAAGTCTTTCCATTCTCCGACAGGACGGGCCAGAGCTTCTTTAAGATGCAGCGAAGGAACAGAAGGCACTATACCGCGGTATGCATCTGCCGTAGAGACTGCCACACCTTCAGGGACTATCACCTTCAACTCATAACGGCGGCCGTCTGCTGCAACAATATAATCAGATTTTTCCACTGTTTCGAATAAAAGACCTTCAGGGAAAAAACTTGAAAGCAATTCTCCCCTTCCCTCTCCGAACATCGGCTGTCCGTAAATGAAAAACGCACAGTCACTCCCGAGACGGGAAGCATACCCGGCCATTTTTTCATCTGAAAGCGAAAGTGAAAACATTTCATTCAGCATACGAATGGCAAAGGCAGCGTCTGAAGACCCTCCACCCAAACCGGCTCCTACAGGAGAAAGTTTCTCCAGAAAGATTTTCACCGGAGGCAAGTCAAAATCCGCATCAAGAATCTTATAGGCCCTTGCACACAAATCATCCAAAGGATTCCAGTCCACTCCGTCTTCCCTGGCTATGGTAACCATAAGTTTTCCGTCTTCAGAAATCCCCTGCACTACCTTGGAAGAAACTTTTTCCTCACACTCTGCCGCCAAAGGTCCGTATTTACCGAAAATATAGGAAGAAGTCCTGCTGTAATCATCCCCGGACACAATCTCCAGCACATCATTCAAAGCATGACAAGGAAGGAAGAGGGTCTCCAGATCATGAAAACCATCCTGCCTTTTCCTCAAGACATTAAGTCCGAGATTTATCTTAACATTAGGATATGAAATCATACTGCTACTACTTGGTCATATCACGCATAGCATCCTCTGCTATTGATGCCAGACGCTCTCTCACTTCTTCATCAGGAATATGTGAAATAACAGGCGAAATGAACGAAATCATCTGGATAATTCTGGCCTCAGCTTCCGGAATACCGCGTGAGCGCATATAAAACAACTCCTCCTCATTGAGTCTTCCGATAGTCGCTCCATGCGTACATTTTACATCATCGGCATAGATTTCAAGCTGTGGCTTGGTATCCATCTTGGCTGTCCTGGAAATAATCAGGTTGTGGTTTTCCTGATATGCCTCAGTCTTCTGCGCATCCTGTGCAACTACAATCTTCCCGTAGAAATCTGTTCTCGCAGTACCTCCGGCAATGCCTTTGAATAGCTGACGCGAAATACAGTGATGCACTTTATGGTTGACTTCAGTACGGATATTTACTCTCTCATCTGAAGAACAGAGGTATATTCCGGATATGAAAGCCTCTGCCCCGGGTCCCACCATATCTACCTTGAAATCAGCTGCGCAGCTCGCTCCAGGCAAGACTATGACAGAAAGGTCCAGAAGGGAATCTTCCTCCATGACTATATGCAGGCAACTGTCGCAGGAATTGTCTGCGTCAAGAACAAGCGTCTTTCCGAACTTTTCTCCACGGCCGACTACTACAGTCTCCTGAGCAGCCTTCAAGTTATCAGTTGATGCTGTCATATCCTTTCTCCTCTATTTCAGCTACAAGTTCCTTTCCGGCTGTCTTCACGATTCTGCCATCTTTCAGGACATGGACCACATCAGGAACTATATATTCCAGAAGTCTCTGATAATGAGTGATTATTATGGATGCCTTCTGAGGCGTATGGAGAGTATTGACACCCTGGGCAACGATTCTCAATGCATCCACATCCAGTCCGCTGTCAGTCTCATCAAGAATGGACAACACAGGATCAAGCATAGCCATCTGGAATATTTCGTTGCGCTTCTTCTCCCCTCCTGAAAAGCCGACATTCACTTCCCTTTTTGCAAACTCCTGTCTCATCTGCACAAAAGCCATCTTTTCCTTCATTAATTTCAGGAACTCTGCTGCTTTGAGAGGCTCCAGCCCCTCTGCCTGACGGCGGGAATTAACAGCCGTCTTCATGAAATTTGTGATAGAGACGCCCGGAATTTCAACAGGATACTGGAACGAAAGGAAAATTCCTGCCCAAGAACGCTCCTCAGGAGACATTTTCAACAGATCCTTTCCCATAAACATCACAGAACCTTCTGTCACAGTAAAATTAGGCTTGCCAGCCAGAACTGCAGAAAGTGTACTCTTTCCTGCACCATTAGGCCCCATCACAGCGTGAATCTCACCTTTTCTTATTTCAAGGTCAACACCTTTGAGGATTTCCTTTTCCTCAACACGGGCCTTGAGACCCTCAATTTTCAACAATATATCGTTGTTTGACATATCTCTATATGTTTTTCTGTTTTTTCTAAAAATTATGCAGCCTTACTGTACAGGCGGTACCAGTTGAAAAGAGACACTGCTCCATTAATCAGGTAAAGGCCTGAAACTATAGGCATAAATACGTGACCCACAGAAATATGCAGAGCCATCTGAGTTATATTCACCAATAGCCATGCTATCCAGCAGTCCCATTTTTTCAGTGCCGCAAGCAGCTGCGCCACAAGAATCAGTACTGTCACGCAAGCGTCCAGGTATGGAATAGGGTCAGACGGGAAAGCCCCAGGGAACCATTTGTTTCCCATCTGGCTCAAAAGCCACCCCCATATTCCTGCAAATATGAATACAGACACCACAGACATTATCCTCTGCGGCCATGTAAGCATAGTCACCTTCAATGCCCCGCTGTCCTGGGAACTTTCTTCATTCTTACGAGGGGGAGTCCATCTGTAATGTCCAAGGAGATTGATTCCCAATGACATTGGCTGCAGCAGCAGCGACGCGTACAGATGCTTGTTCCAGAACATCAGAAACAGGGCAAAGGTATAGAAATACCCTACCCAGAAGTTGTATTTGTTGTTTCTCCCGGCCATAAACACACAGGTAAGACCTAAAACAGATGTAATGACATCTATAAGGAGCACCGGCATGTCAGATCCGATAGTAAACAATGTATAATTCAAAAAATCTGTCATTTAAAATCAAATATTTATCCACAAAAAGGAAGTGTCCTGTTTTCTGATACTAACCGACCGACCCTTCAAGCGAAACCTGCAGAAGTTTCTGCGCTTCGACAGCAAACTCCATAGGAAGTTTCGACAGCACCTCCTTTGCATAACCGTTCACTATCAGTCCCACAGCATCTTCCGGACCTATTCCTCTCTGGTTGCAATAGAAAAGCTGGTCTTCACTTATCTTTGAAGTAGTAGCCTCATGCTCAACTACTGCAGAATCATTTGCATTCTCTATAAACGGGAATGTATGCGCACCGCACCTGTCACCTATAAGAAGACTGTCACACTGGGAAAAGTTCCTTGCATTGTCAGCACCAGGCAGCATCTTGACAAGTCCTCTATAACTGTTCTGGCTGTGTCCTGCCGAAATACCTTTACTTACAATACGGCTTCTTGTATTCCTTCCTGCATGAATCATTTTGGTTCCTGTATCAGCCTGCTGGAAATTGTTGGTGACAGCCACAGAATAAAACTCTGAAGAAGAATTGTCTCCCTTCAATATTGTGCTTGGATATTTCCATGTAATGGCAGAACCGGTCTCGACCTGAGTCCAGGACAAATGACTGCCCTCTCCCTTGCATATACCTCTCTTTGTCACGAAGTTGAATATACCTCCACGCCCCTGGGCATCACCTGGATACCAGTTCTGTACTGTGGAATACTTCACATCGGCATCTTTCTCGACTACAATCTCCACCACTGCCGCATGCAGCTGGTTTTCATCTCTCATCGGAGCCGTACACCCTTCCATATAGCTTACATATGAACCTTCATCAGCAACTATGAGCGTCCTCTCGAACTGTCCTGTTCCACGGGCATTGATCCTGAAGTAGCTTGAAAGCTCCATAGGACAACGTACTCCCTTTGGTATATAACAGAAAGATCCGTCACTGAACACTGCCGAATTGAGAGCCGCAAAATAATTGTCACCCACAGGAACCACCGAAGCCAGGTACTTTCGTACAAGGTCAGGATGGTCCTGAACGGCTTCTGAGAAGGAACAGAATATAATGCCTTTTTCAGAAAGAGCCTCCCTGAATGTAGTCTTTACTGATACAGAGTCAAATACGGCATCTACTGCCACCCCTGCAAGCGCAGCCCTCTCGTGGATTGGAATACCCAGTTTCTCGAAAGTCTGCTCCAGCTCGGGATCTATTTCCGTAGGTCTGTCGCTATCCTTCTTAGGCGCTGCGTAATATATTATATCCTGGAAATCGATTTCAGGGATATCAAGATGAGCCCATTTGGGCATTTTCATTTTCTGCCATCTGCGGAATGCATCGAGGCGGAAATCGAGAAGCCACTGAGGCTCGTTCTTTTTGGCTGAAATCAGCCTTATGACATCTTCATTCAAACCTTTCGGTATGAACTCCTGCTCCACATCAGTGACAAAGCCGTGCTCATACTCCTTTTCGGTGATGTCGTCCAATATATTCTTTTCTGTCATTTTTTACGATTATATGATACTTGCAAAGATACTCATTATTTCCCGAAAGCCATCCGCAGACCGAACGAAAAACTTCTCCCGAATCCCCAAAACCCGCGGAATGACTCCAAATCATGTGAAGCGCCGTCCTTTCCACGCTCTATATACATAGTATCCAACAGATTGGATACAGAAGCAAAGACAGACAAAGAAAATCCTTTCCCGAAAGAATGCTTCCAGTCTGCCGTCATGTCCAGCAAATGATATGACGGAATACGGTATGAAGCTGACATATCATCAGCAGATGTCCTGTCTGCAGGGTCAAAATCGGCATACATTCTGTCATTGAACTTCCATGAAGCGGAAATTCCGAATCCGGCAGGCAGGCTGAACTTCGCAGAAGCCCCGACCTGTGTCTGAGGAGCATCTCCTACAGGCAGACCATCACAATATACATTGACTGTTTCTATCGGCTGCGATGTATAATCATCGTATATTGTAGCACTTACATTATTCTTCCACCGCCAGTCTCCAATAGAGGCCCAGGCTGAAAGCCGAAACCACCTGGTAAAATTATGAAAGGCCTCAAGTTCAGCACCGTAATGAAAAGCATCAAGTCCGGTAATCATAAATCTGCTTTCATCTTCCTCCTTGGGCTTGTACGGATTGGACATAAGGGTACGGTTTTTCCAATATGCTGCATATCCGGTAATCTCAACCCCTCCCCTGTTATAGACATATCTGTAACCCAGCTCTCCCAGGATATTCCTCTCGTTGCTAACGTCTTTTGACGGCTCGTTGTTTCCTGAAGCGAAAAATGTTCCGAAATATGGCATTCTGCTGTAGTACCCTCCGTTAAGATAGAGGCTGTGACCTGCAGACGGCTTATACAGCAGCCCTCCCTTCGCGCTAAAGCCGGCTCCCGAAACCCAGCCGCTCCTTATATCTCCACCATAATAATTATAGCTGTCCCACCTGCGGTTCATACTGCCGAAAGCAGAAAGGCCGAGGTTGGCATTAAGTTTTTCAGAAGCATAGGACGCTGAAACATACAGGGTTCCGTGATGAATCGTCCGGCCGTTATCTGTCCTTACCCTGTCTCCTACTCTTTTTACAGGATTGCGTCCGGCCGTTCCGGCAAGAGACTTTGAAGCATAGTCTTCATACCAGAAATCAGCCCCCAACAAGTCTGTTATCACTTCATGCTCCCAAGTGGAATAATACTGGTAATGCATTCCGGCTCCAATATTCCATCCCTTCCTCACATCAACCGCTGCGGAAACCACAGCTCCGGCCTGTGTATGACCGGCCCTGAAGTCAGAAAGCACATTCATTGCAGAAGGCCCCTCAGGAGATATCCACTCATTTGACTCCAGTGCCGATGTCCAGTCCACCTGTCCGTCAGCAGTCCTGAATGAAGATATTGGAGTCCCTTTGGATTCGCTCCAGCGTCCGCCACCGTCTCCTATGGCAAGGTAGAGCGAGTTGGTCATTGACACCTTGTTTTTCCGGTAAAGATGCTGAAGGAGAAAATATGGCTTGAAATAATTGTTCTTGTTAAGATTATAAGGTTTTCCGTCCCTCCATCCCCAGTTTTTGTTATATTTAAGTCCATACTCAGCCACCTCTTCCGCACTGAGTCTGGCGGAGCGCTGCTCATGCTTTTCAGGAGAACCCAAAGAAGTGAAAACCAGCGTATTGTATTTTCCCAATATCTTGCTCAGACTGAACATATATGCATAAGAATCTACATTTGTCCTGTCGACATACCCCTTTCCTCCGACATAGGACGCCATAAGGCTGAATGCCCAGCCGCGGGGAAGACGGCCACTGCTATATGAAAGATATCCCTTGAGAGTACCGAAAGCTGCACCGCTGAATCCGGCTTCCGCCTCCATATTATCAGAAGGTGCTGATGTCATTATATTTACAGAACCTCCGACCGAACTGTCCGAAAGCATTGAAGAACCGACACCTTTCTGAACCTGTATGGCATAAGTTGCATCTGCCAGTCCCATCCAGTTGTTCCAGTACATAGAACCGGAAGTAAGTCCTGAAATAGGGACTCCATTAAGAAGAATTGCAATGTTTTCCTGCTGGAAACCTCTGATATTCAGACGCGCATCACCATAACTGCCTGATTCCGAAGTGGCATAAAGCCCAGGAACAGATTTGAGAAGTTCAGGGTAAGTCCTTGCCGAAGCCGCCTCCTTTATCATATCTGAAGATACCGTACTGAGCCTAAGTGGAGACCTTTTAGGATTTTCAAAAGAGGCTGACACTGTTATCTCTCTTATTGTCAGACTGTCCCCATTCCAAAACAATGAATCTGACGGAATACCTTCAATAGAAGGCGAAGTCATACTCCAGGAAATTTTCTCCGGTACTGCCGCAAAAGCCGACAGAGATATCACACAGCCCAGAAAAACTGTAAGTGACGTAAAATGTGCTGATTTCATATAAAAAAACCTTAAACCGTTGCTTTACAGCATACAATTCAAGGCATACATAGAAATAAACACACATATCTATAACTCCGGAACACAACATTTATGCTGCGCTTATCCGGAAATACATTCTGCTCTGTCTTCTTCCATCCAGACTGTCGGCTGCTATCTGCAGTCTTACTGTCGGTACCGTAGTTTCAACGGTTCAACCTTCCTGGGGACATTTCTGTCCTTTCAAAGGCTCGCGGACTTTACCGCCGGTCGGGAATTTCACCCTGCCCTGAAGAGATGCGGGCGCAAATATATGGCATTTTATGTTAAAAACAAAATCATGTCCGTGTGCAGGCGATTGGCGAGAAACTTGCATAACGGAGATGCTTCAGGAAATCTTGTTCCGGAAAATTCATGACAAGGATAATGAAAAGAGCATATTTTCTTTCTATATGTATAGCGGCAGCAGCCTCTCTGGCCGCATCCTGCTGCAGAATCGACAGGACAGAACAGATACTGGCCAGTGCTGAAAAAAATCTGTATGCACATCCTGACAGCGTATTCCACATTCTTGAAAAAATCGACAGAAGCTATCTGGACTCTGATAAAATGCAGGCTGACTTTGCACTGCTATACTCTGCCGCTTCCGACCTTTCAGGACTGAAAGAACTGAATGACAGCCTGATCGGCATCGCTACACGATACTACTCCTCAAAACGCGGTTCGGAAAAGCAGAAAGTCCTTTCATATTATTATTGCGGCAAGGCCCACGACATAGCCGGAAATGAAAACATGGCAATGCTTTGCTTCGTGAAGGCAGGGAAACACGCAATAAAAGTGGATGACCCGATGCTGGAAGGAAAAGTTAATTTTTCAAAAGCCAGACTTTATGAATATGCCTTTGCCTATAAGGATGCACTGGAGTGCTATACAGAAGCAGGAAGGATGTTCTTCCAGGCAGGCAATATGGTTGACTTCGTGGAATCCACTTTGCGCTCTGCCAGATGCTATATCGAACTTGGCGACAGAAACAATGCCGAGAAATGCCTTGACGCTATAGACCTGTATTGGGAAAATGCGTCTGAAACTGACAAGATACGATATTTCAGAGCAAAGGGAAAACTGGACAGTGACAATGACTTCGATGTAATAAAGGCTGCACTGAACCGGGAAATACAGAAAATGGAATCACCTTCCGACTCTAAAAAACTTCTGCTTATTTCAGACATATATCTACAGGGAGGATATATGGACTCTGCGATGGTCTATCTGTCGAAGTACGCAGAAATACAGAGCGGAAGCAGAAACAGTTCAATGTTCTATCAGAGACTTGCCAACCTTTATGACTCGCTTGGTCTCTACAGACAGGCCTATACTGCATACAGAAAACACGTTGCGCTGAAAGACTCTATCTATCTGGACAAAATCCAGGAAAGTGTCCAACATGTCGAAGAACGTTACGACAAGCAGGTCAAACTGCATAAAATGAAGTCCGGAAGAGCTATATTGATAATTACATTCTCGCTTCTTAGCACTGCTGGCCTGGCTCTCTTCTTCCTGTTAAGGAGAAAATACAGAAAGCAGAGTATGAAAACCAAGAAGCTGGAAGAAATGTACAATTCAGCCGTGGCTGAAAAAGAAATGCTTTCGGAAATGGGCGGTCACTGCGTAATGATTGACGAGCCTATAAGAAAACTGCTCGAAAGCAGGGTTTCTGTTCTGGATGAACTCATTGCAACCCTCCTTTTCGACAAAAACAATTATTCTCCTGCAAAGGCTGCCGGACTCATAGAGTCAATCGCTATGGATAAGGAAACATATATGAATACCCTCGGCCTGATATTTTCCATAAGGCATCCTGAAGTCGCCGAGCATCTCAAGAAGTGCGGTCTCAGCATTTGGGAAATCGGCTACTGCAGTCTGTACTGCATGGGATATAAAGGCAAGGAGATAGGCAATATCATGTGTGCAAGCAAATATTACAAGCTCAACAGTTCCTTAAGAAAGAAACTCGGTCCGAAGGAAACCAATATTGACATATACCTTCGAGGGCTTATGAGCAGGATTGAGGGCAACATTCCATCCCAAAAGTAAAACTTTCAGCTAATCAAGATTATAACCATTTGATTATCAATAGCCATATTCTGACAAAATGAAAACTTTCCTTTTGCAGGGGAAACTTTCTCAGCATAATTTTGCCGGCTGTATTCAACAAAAATGCAATGAACACAAAAGGCAAAAACACACTCAGAAACATTTTAAGAAAAGTTTTCTGCTCCGCTGCCATCTCGGTTTTTACGGCAGCGGTTTCTTTCCTGGCATACGCACAGACAGATGTGATGCACACTGTTTCAGGAACCGTAACAGATGACCTTGGCAATCCGCTTGCAGGAGCAAGCATATTGGTAAAAGGCCAGCCTATTTCCGGTGCGACTATTACTGACATTGACGGAAACTTCAGTATCCAGGCTCCCGACAACTCGATACTTCTCGTTTCATATATAGGCTTCAAGGACATGAAAATTCCTGTAAGGAACAAAGAGAAGGTCAATATAATAATGACTGAAAATACGGAGTTGCTAAAAGATGTGGTAGTGGTCGGATACGGAACTGAAAGGAAATCTGACCTTACCGGATCTATCGCATCAGTTTCATCTGAAGATATCAAGGACATACCTGCAAAGTCAGTAGCGGAAGCTCTTCAGGGAAAAGTGGCAGGTGTGATGGTTTCAAAGACTGACGGCAAGCCGGGCAGCGGATCAGACATAGTAA
>CALADR010000254.1 GCA_937890845.1 uncultured Bacteroidales bacterium
TGTTTTATCTGGACAATCGTTAAACAGCTTCTTTATTATCGCTTCCGCACAGCCATTACAAACGGACTATCTTTCCTAGCATTGCACGGGCCTCTGACAATATTTCTTTCTCTCCTTCTATTTCATGAGAATGCATAACAAGCCTGCCCCTGCAGATTACAGAATCTATACTGTCACTATGGGCCGAATATATGAAATTGGCGAGAAACGGAGCCGGTGAAAGGAAAAATGTATTGTCCGTATCAACTATCAGGATATCAGCTTCTTTTCCCTCTTCTATCACTCCAGTATTCAGTCCCAAGGCTGCAGCACCGTTTGCACTGGCCATATCAATAAGTTCTGGCAATGGCATTACTGAAGGATCATTCCTCCATGCTTTCTGTAACATAGCAGCCGTCTTCAAGGCCTCAAGGATATCCAGATTGTTTGAAGAAGCGCAGCCGTCAGTACCTATACACACATTTGCGCCTGCATCCTTCAACTCACTGTATCTGAATTTGTATCCAGATGCCAGTTTCAAGTTTGAGTTTATATTGTGGACACATGAAACACCGCGTCTGCCGAGCAGTTCAATATCATCGTCAGACAGCCACAGCGTATGCGCAGCTATTGTGTCCGGTCCCAAAAGGCCGAATCTGTCTGCATACTGAATCGGCGAAATGCCATGCGTCTTCATACAGTCGTCAACTTCCTTTCCGGTCTCCGACAGATGTATATGAAGCTTCAGTCCGTGTTTTTCCCTGAACTCGGAAGCCCACTGCATCAAATCTTCGCTCACAGAGTAAATGGAATGCAACCCCAGAACGAAGGCTCCTGAATCAGACCAGGAAAGTGATCTTTCATACTCAGCCGTACAGACATCTTTTTCATGTGATGACAGACTTTTGTCATTGTGATCTATCAGGACATGTGAAACTACAGGCCTAAGTCCCAGTTCAAGGGCGGCCCTGCGAGAAGCCTGCGGATACCAGTAATGGTCATTGAAAGTAGTGGTACCCGTCCTTAACATTTCAATACAGGCTACTTTTGTCCCCCAATACACATATTCTTCATCCACAGCAGTTTCCACTTCCCATATTCTTTTAATCCACTGATGGAAAGCCACATCCTCGCCAACCCCTCTCATAAGAGTCATGGCTGCATGTATATGCATGTTTATAAATCCCGGGACCGCTGTTTTGCCAGAACATTCGATAATCTCAGTATCGCCTCCGGCTCTGCCGCAATCTCCACTTCCATGAGAAATTCCCGCTCCGGAACTCCGATATGTTCCAGCCGTCAATATGTTGCGTATAAGGCCGTCTTTTATGACTATGTCAAACCTGCCGGATTCCCTCCCCGCTATCCCAATATTTTCAAGTACAATCGAACTCATATCAAAATCAGATGAATTTAGCAAAGATAATAAACTTTTCCAACTTTTACAGCCGTTTGAGTTTCAAATATAAAGCCATACTCTCGCCTTATCCGTTTTTTACAGAAACTTCATATCTTTGCAATCTGAAAAATCATATTTATGGAAAGCAAAAAGAAACTATATCCAATTGAATTCATACCTGCCGCTGTCAGAAAGCCATGGGGAGGAAACTCTCTTATAAAGAAACTTGGAAAAGAATATTCGGAGTGCGACAGCGACGGAAACGAAACCCGGCTAACAGACAAAGACCTGATAGGTGAAAGCCTGGAAATCGCCGACCTTGGTTTTGCAGACTCAGTCATAAAAAACGGATGGCTTGCAGGCAACACTATCGGAGAGATAATGGATACATATATAGAAAGGATTTCAGGAGAAGCCGTTTACAGATACTACGGAAGGCAGTTTCCTGTTATGGTAAAGCTACTGGATATCAACGGAAAAACTTCAGTACAGGTAAATCCCGATGATGAAGCTGCCGGACAAAGATATGACGCACTTGGTAAAAGTAAGATGTGGTACATATTGGATTCCTCCGAGCAGGCTCGGATATACCTTGGATTCAAAGAAGAAATAACAGCACAGTCATTGTATGAAAAATGTCTTGACGGTACTATTGTTTCACAGATGAATGAAATACATCCTCATAAAGGTGACGCCGTCTTCTTCCAACCCGGAACGGTACACTGTGCTGAAGGACATATGCTTGTCGCTGAAATCCAGGAATCATCCGACCTGACTTTCAGACTATATGACTGGGGACGTGAAGACTCAGAGGAAACAGCACGCCCTATGCACCTTGAAGAAGCATTCGACCTTATAGACTTCGGAAAATGTGACACGCAAGTCTATATAAAGAAAGCTGCAGAAGGCAACATTTTCACTTGCAGGGAATTTCGCGTCAACCTTATGGAAATACGCCAGCCGCTACAGATCGGACACCCAGGATACTTCATTGTATACGTCTGCACAGAAGGCGAACTCTCCATACAAGTGCATTCCGGGGATGATACGGACAAGAAAACAGATGAATACAGGCTGAAAAAAGGTGAAAGTATACTTATTCCTGCAGATATGAGCGACTTTTACCTTGTTCCCGTAGACAGAGACACGACAATTCTTGAAGTTATGCCAGGAGAAACTGACGAACTGGACAGCTACATAGACCCTAACACAGAGCCATACCTCGAAGGTGAAGATTATGAAGGCCTGGAAGACGGTGAGACAGATGACGAGGAAGAATAAAGATACAGACTATCATGGCAGAAGAGACAAGAATTGACAAATATCTATGGTCCATCAGAGTTTACAAGACCAGAAGCGATGCTACAGATGCCTGCAAAGGAGGTAAAATAAGACTAAACGGCTGCGATGTCAAACCTTCCAAAACTGTCAAAGTCGGTGATACCATAACAGTCAGGAAAGGGGCAGTAACATACTCCTACAAGGTGCTTGCACTGATAGACAAACGGCAGGGAGCAAAACTCGTTTCAGAATTTGCAGAGAACATTACTCCCCAGGAAGAACTGGACAAGCTCAAATCTCCAGTGGAGACGTTTTTCCTCAAGCGCGACAGAGGTACAGGAAGACCTACCAAGAAAGAAAGAAGACAGATGGATTCTCTGTGGGACGCTCTCAGTTATGATGACGTACCTGAGGATGTGGCCGAAATGTTTGCAGCTGAATACGGCTTTGACGACAACAGCGATGACATATACGACGATGAGGAAAATTTCTAGGACTGTAAGGAAGAGCTATGCGGGCTGAACGGGTGCGATGTTTCCATTAGCATCCTTACAGCCTGTTACTTCCAGGTCCGGGCAGCCACTGAAAGTAAAGCCGTTACCATCCTTCTGGCAGACAGAAATATTTTTCAGGACAAGACTGCTTACATTTCTTATTTCAGCTCCCCTGCCAGAAAAAATGACACAATCCTCAATCAACACATCTGAAATATTACTGTCAGGAATTCCATTTATATACATAGCCCGGGAAGCCCCGCGACATATGATATTCTTTACTTTTATATTGCGGAACACCGGTATTGCGGTATTGTCAACATTAAGAAGATACTTTCTTCTGTAATACATATCAAAAAGAAGAGGTTCCGTCTGTATATTATGCATTACAATATCTCTGATATGTATATTCTCGACTACTCCGCCTCTACCGAGACAGCTTTTGAACCTGAGTCCTGCATCCGTACCGAAAAAACTGCATCCTGACACAGATACGTTATATACGCCTCCGGACATTTCGCTTCCTATAACAAATCCGCCATATCCGTGAAATGCCGTACAATTGTCAATAATTACATTCCGGCAAGGCCTTCCCCTCCTACGGCCGTCCTCATCCCGACCAGACTTGAGACAAATGGCATCATTGCCCACATCAAACGTAGAGTCTGTAACCACGACTCCTTCACAAGAATCGATATCAAGTCCGTCACTATTTTTAGCATACCATGGATTCCTGACCGTTATATTGTTTATTATCACATTTTTGCACATCAGTGGATGAATATTCCACGATGGAGAATTCTGGAACAGTATATTTTCAAGAAGCACATTCGTACAATTCTTGAAACTTACCAGCACAGGTCTGAGATATGTCTTGACATCCTCCCACTCATCATCAGACTCCAGACCTTGTGGTACATTATATGAGCCGCACATCTTATATCCTCTGAAATAACTCATATCAGGATACCAGATATTGTCTTTCTCATCTATAAACCCGCCTGAAGCCACGATTCTTTCCCACTCAGCGTCAGTTGCCTTTCCGCGTCTTACAGATCTCCATGCATCACCTGAACCATCGATTGTCCCGCCTCCTGTTATAGATACATTTACGGCACCGTCGGCATTTACCGGAGATATGCAGCGCCTTGTGTCAAGACCTTCAAATACTGTGTCCACTATATTGTAAAGGTCCTTGTCTGGAGAAAAAAGAACCATTGCCCTAGGAGTGATATGGAAATCAATATTGCTCTCAAGCGTGACCGGTCCTGTCAGCCAGATACCTTCAGGAACTACAAGATGCCCACCACCCTGCGTCGTCAATGCAGCAATCGCGGAACGGAAAGCCTCCGTATTAAGAACTATACCGTCCCCGACTCCTCCAAAATCTCTTATATTGACCCAGTTGTCCGGAATAGACGGACGTACAGGTGCCTCCATTTGAAACGGCAAATTTTCATACAGGTAGTGAAAATCACTCTTATAGTTCATAGTTCCTTTTCTTTATAAATAATAATCGCAATTAAGGCGATTCAAAATATCCATTTGCGTATAATTGTCTTTCCTTGCGACAGGCCTTCCTATAAGAAGCCAGTCCGCCATCGCAGTTATTGCAGACTCTGCCTGAAGGTCACTGTGCTGGGCAATCAATACCTGGACAAATCCATCTCTCAGCGCAGAAAGGTTCTTGTCAAGTACATCAAAACCGACAACCCTGCAAGCTCCTATATTATGCTCTCTGAGATAATCGGCCACCAGATATATCCGAGAGTTGAATGTCACAATATATTTTCTTTCTTCCGCATTTCCAGAAAACAGACTGCCAAGCCTCGATTCAATCCCTTCTTTATCCCTTGGGTCAATAAAAACTTCCGTCACCCTGCAGTCCGGACATTTCTCTGAAATGTAGTCCATAAAACCGGCTCTTCTTGCAGCCATAGGATCCGAAAGGCCTTCCTTATCCCGCGCAATCCTGACAGCATACACATTTTCTACATGTCTGCCTCCTGTCAGGAGATCTGCACATAAATAGCCACTCTGATACATCGGCATCCCGAAATAGGCCAGACAGCCATCATCTTCCAGCCTGGAATCTATATATATATAACTGATTCCCCTGTCTTTCAATTCCGCTACGAATTTTCCAGTTTCGTCTCTGAACATCGGGGCAATCACTACTCCTGACGGAGAAATGGACAGTGTCCGGTCGCATGCTTTTCTGAAAGACTCCACATCATACTGATCATATTTTTCCGTCAGCACGCTCACGCCGAAAGACGAAGACTTCTCCTTAGCGGATTCAATACCTTTGTAAGTCAGAGACCAGAAATCCCCCTCCTGAAACTCCGGTATTAAACAGAGGACAGAAGCATACAAATTAGGCTTGTAGCCAAGTTTCTCTATGACCTCAAGCACCTTTTCGCGGCTTTTTCTGGAGACCTCTCCTCTGTTGTGGATTACCCTGTCAACAGTTCCTTTGGAGACACCTGCAGCCGAAGCCACATCATTTATAGTAATTTTGCTGTCGCCGTTCATTATAAACAAATCTGAATCACCAATGAAAACTGTCGTTCGGACGGCAAAGATACAAAAAAAATCCGTGAACGGTCACGGAAGTTAAAATTTCATTAAATTTGCACATCTTGAGTCGGTTTTAAGTGCAAAGGCACAAATTTTATACTTGAACTATACTTGTGTTTTACAAGTACTATGAAACAACGTCAAATATACGGAGAAAATGTCAAAAGTCATCACTTTCGGAGAAATTATGCTCCGCCTAGGAACCATAGAACACAGAAGATTCACTCAGGCAAATAATTTCGAAGTTTCATTCGGCGGAGGAGAAGCAAATGTCGCCGTTTCACTGGCCAACTACGGAATAGAATCTGAATTTGTCAGCAGACTGCCGGAAAACGATATTGCCCGCAATTGCCTGAGGACATTGCACGGATATGGGGTAAATACATGTCATTGCATCACAGGAGGTGACCGAATGGGCATATATTTTCTTGAAACAGGAGCAGTCGCCAGACCCAGCAAAGTAATATATGACAGGACAGGGTCATCTTTCTCACAAATTGAAACTGGCATGATTGACTGGAGGAGTATATTCAATGGCGCTGACTGGTTCCACTGGAGCGGAATAACTCCGTCTTTAAGCCAGGGTGCCGCAGAAGCATGTCTGGAAGCGGCAAAAACAGCAAAAGAAATGGGACTTACTGTTTCCTGTGATATAAACTACCGCAAGAATCTATGGAAATACGGGAAAAAGGCATCCGAAATCATGCCTGAACTGACAGAATGCTGTGACATCATTTTTGGAAATGAAGAAGATGCAGAAAAAGTGTTCGGTATAAAACCAGACAGATCAAACCTCTTAGGACCAGACGAAAATATAGATGAATCATCCTTTGAAAGTGTCTGCAGACAATTGAAAGAAAGGTTTCCAAGAGCAAAGAAAATCATAATTTCCCTAAGAGGTTCAATAAATGCCAGCCACAACACCTGGGGAGGCGTACTTTTTGACGGCGAAAAGTTCTACAAGTCTCGCAGATATGATATTACCCATATTGTAGATAGGGTCGGAGGCGGAGATTCCTTTATGGGAGGACTGATTTACGGTATGCTCACCTACAGAGACGACAGAAAGGCTCTGGAGTTTGCAGCAGCGGCTTCGTGCCTGAAGCATACTGTTTACGGAGACTTCAACGATGTTACAACAGACGAAGTGGAAGCACTTATGTACGGCAATGGGTCCGGACGGGTTATTAGATAAAATTCTGACATTATGGCAAAGTACAACAAACTTCAGGTACTGACAGCAATCACTGAAACAGGTATAGTTCCTGTTTTCTATGATCCTGATATTAAAACAGTATGCTCCGTAGCCAAAGCCTGCTATGAAGGAGGTATCCGAGTATTTGAATTCACCAACAGAGGAGATTCAGCACATGAAATTTTCGGAAGCCTTGTCAAATTCGCCTCTTCAGAATGCCCTGGCATGATAATCGGGGCAGGATCAATCGTAGACGCCTCTACAGCAGCCCTCTACATACAGGGCCGCTGTTTAACCCTGATATAGCCAAAGTATGTAACAGAAGGTGTATTCCATACAGTCCAGGATGCGGCACTGCCAGCGAAATCGGATATGCTCAAGAGGCAGGATGCGACCTGTGCAAGGTTTTCCCTGCAGAAACTACCGGTGGCGCAGCATTCGTCAAGAATATCCTGGCCCCAATGCCATGGTCCATGATTATGGTAACCGGAGGTGTAGAGCCTGCAGAAGAGAATCTTTCCGAATGGTTCAAAGCAGGTGTAACCTGTGTAGGATTAGGTTCCAGACTATTCCCAGCAGAAGAAGTTAAAACTGGCCAATGGGAAAAAATAGCCCAAAGATGTAAAGACACTCTGGGCTATATCAGTAAGACAAGGGAGAATATCAGGTAACCTGAAATCTAAAGCCACTTGTATTAAAAGTCAAAATATCTGGCAGCATTGTTATACGAAATATCTTTCACCATCTGGTGGATAAAATCCATTTCGCTCCGCGGAAGCCTGCCTTTTTCCAAGTCTTCACCTATAATACTACACATTATCCTGCGGAAATACTCATGACGCGGATATGACAGGAAGCTCCGGGAATCTGT
The DNA here is from genome assembly GCA_937890845.1 of uncultured Bacteroidales bacterium. Taxonomy (GTDB): domain Bacteria; phylum Bacteroidota; class Bacteroidia; order Bacteroidales; family UBA932; genus Cryptobacteroides. The sequence continues at coordinate 7,800 of CALADR010000254.1, forward strand.
AAGCATTCCGACAAATCTGCTGAAAAGTCCAAGAGCGGAAAGTGCATTCATCTGCTTCCTCATTCCGTCTTCCTGATCAAGGAACCACCATCCTGAACCGAGCTGGATCTTCCCCGGGACAGTTCCGTCATTGAAAGTATATGCCATTGTAGCAAAGAGTTCGTTATCCCGCGGATTGAGATTATAAAGAACAGTCTTTGCCAGTTTGTCTTCTGAAGCCAGCCTGTCAAGGAATTTATGCCCTGCAGCAGCTACAGGAAGGTCATGTATGGCATCATATCCGGTATCCGGTCCAAGAATATTGTACATCCTTGTATTATTGTCCCTTATTGCCCCGATATGAAACTGCTGCGTCCACCCTTTTTCCCAATCAAGACGCGCAAAGTCAAGCAGGATTGCACTCCTGAATTTAAGTATATCTTCCCTTGACGGTACTATTCCCTTGAGAGTCTCTCTGAATATCCTGTCAATCTCCTCCATCCCGAAATCTTCCGCATAGAATGTCTCAAGTCCATGGTCAGAAAGACGGCATCCCATACTGTGGAAGAAATCATGTCTCTTCCTGAGGGCATCCAAAAGATCCTGATAAGAAACGATATTTACTGAAGAAACCTCTGAAAGCCTTGCGATATACTCAATATACCGCGCAGGATTCTCTATCTGCATAGC
>CALADR010000255.1 GCA_937890845.1 uncultured Bacteroidales bacterium
TGAGAATCATTGACAATATAAATGCAATAATATTCAGCGGTAATCCGATTCTTGTAAAATCCCTGAATTTATAATTTCCGATACCTTGCGCTATCATATTTGTCTGGTAGCCTATCGGTGAGGAAAAACTTGCAGATGCAGCGATGCAGATAGCTATAAAAAAAGGCATTGGGTTGACATTCAGCTGGGTCGCTGTAGATAATGCGACTGGAAACGCAAAAGCGGCAGCTGCATTGTTGGTTATCAGTTCAGTTATTACATTTGTTGTAATATATAAAGCAGCGAGGGCAATATGCGGAGATACGTTTCCTCCAGCCAATGCTGTAAGTTTTTCTGCAATAAAGTCAGCTAGGCCTGAATTTGTCATAGCCTTGCTTATCGCAAGAGCGCTTGCAATGGTTATGAGTATGTCCCAGGATATGAATTTTGTATATTTCTTGGCAGGAAAGAGATTGAGGGCTGCCATTATAACAGTTATGATGCACGCCCAGAAAAACATGTCCATGTTCACAGACGGCAAAAGTGCTCTGATTTTAGGCATTTGACCGAATGTCGCACCGACAATCATAAGTGTGAGAAGTCCCAAAGCTGCCCATTTCTTCCATTTGGCGCTTGGGATTTTGTGCGGCTTGCCATTGCTGAGCATAAGGAACTCACTTGATTCTCCCCAGCTCGTAAAGAAAGAGTCCGGGGCGTCCAATATCAAGGTATCTCCTTCCTTGAATTCTACTGAATTCAGGTCTGAGAGACTTTCTCCTTTTCTTCGTAGTTCAATTATTCTTGCACCGTATCTTTTTTCGAAATTAAAGTTTGCATACGGAGTGTTGATTCCCCGGAACCTAGGGCCAAGTACCGCTTCTACACGTAACCTGCCGTTGCTTGACGCAGCCATTTCAGCAGGTGTCTTGTCAGATGGAAGCAGTTTGTTGCCAAGCAGTATAATATATAATATTCCGGTTACGGCTATGAATATTCCGACTTTACCAACTTCAAACATACTGAGTCCATTCAGCCCTGCGTCAAGCATCATGCCGTGTACTACCAGATTAGTGGACGTTCCTATAAGAGTGCACATTCCTCCCAGTATTGCAGAAAAAGAAAGAGGAATCAGGAATTTTTTGACAGGCTGACCGATCTTCGCCGCCCATTCTTTTATAATCGGCACGAAAATAACTACCAGAGGTGTGTTGTTGAGGAAAGCGGATATTGCAGCTACTGTAGGCATCATACGTATATATCCGTTTTTTATTCCATTTCCGTTTTTTGCTTTTTTTTCCGGAAGTATTTTGCCTATGACATGACCGAGGGCATCACTTCTTCGTACTCCTTCGCTTACCAGGAAAAGCAGTGCTACTGTAATCATTCCTTTATTGCTGAATCCGGACAGGAGTTCTTCAGGAGTAAGTATGCCTGTACACATGAACAGTATAGCTACAGACATCATAATGAGCCCCGGCCGCATTACATCTGCAACCAGAAGAGCAAGCATTGTAATCAGGGATATAAGTACAATTACGATTTCAACATTCATTATAGTCACATTATATGTGAGAAAACAGGTTGCTGTCCGACAGTCTTTCCAAAGGTCGGAATCATATTGGAATTAAAGAACAAATCAATAATCGTGCAAATTACCCTTTCGTCAAGGTATATTATTTGTCAAAAAATCGCTATTTGTATCCTCTTTTTCTCCAAAAAGCCAGTAACCAAAGAAAATACAATCATGGGAACGTCAATTGATAGAGGTCCGGTCAAACTTATACCTGGTATTGATTTATTCTGCGTTTTTTGTATCTTTGTGGGGTTAAACTGGTATATATTATGGGTATATTTGACAAGGGAGTTCAGAAGACCAAACGCAGTTTCTTTGAAAAAATTTCAAGGGCTATTGTCGGCAAATCTAAGGTGGATGACAATTTGCTTGATGCCATTGAGGAAGCTCTGGTAGCGTCAGATATGGGCGTTGACACGACCTTGAAGATAATTGACAATCTTGAAGAACGTGTGCACAGAGACAAGTATGTGTCTTTTGACGAACTTCTTGATATGCTCAGGGATGAGATACGCAAGCTTTTGGATATTACTGATGAAGATTCAGCCTACAGCGGAGAGATTCCATTTGATTTTTCCAAAAAGCCGTATGTAATTATGGTTGTAGGGGTTAATGGTGTCGGTAAAACTACTACAATCGGAAAGCTTGCAGCCCTTCTTAAGTCGCGTGGCAAGAAAGTCGTTCTCGGGGCAGCCGACACGTTCAGGGCTGCGGCTGTAGATCAGCTGACTATATGGGCAGAACGTGCAGGCGTCGATATAGTTAAACAGGAGATGGGGTCAGATCCGGCTTCTGACACAGCGGGACGCCTTCATAACAGAATTGACCTTATGAATGAACTTACAAAGATAAGGAATGTCATGAGAAAGGTGATTCCTGATGCTCCAAATGAGGTACTTCTGGTTCTTGACGGTTCTACAGGGCAGAATGCCTATCAGCAGGCGAAGGAGTTCTCAAAGGCTACGGATGTAACCTCCCTTGCGGTTACAAAACTTGATGGAACGGCGAAAGGAGGCGTGGTTATCGGTATTACTGACCAGTTTAAGGTACCTGTTAAATTCGTCGGAATAGGGGAAGGAATTGATGACTTGAAAGTCTTTGATAAGAAAGAGTTTGTAGAGTCCCTGTTCTCTAAGGAAGATTTCAAGTCCTGAGTGTCATAGAGGCGAGGGTGTCCTGGTTCGTATAAATGGAAATGAAAAATAATAAATATTTAAAATGACGATATCTTATAATTGGCTCAAGGATTATCTTGAGTGCGATCTCACTGCAGAGCAGGTGGCCGAGGCTCTTACCTCCATCGGTCTTGAGGTCGATTCTCTGGAGCAGATTGAAGAAATTCCCGGCGGACTTGCCGGAGTCATAGTGGCAGAAGTCGTGGAATGTGTAGAGCATCCTGATTCGGACCATCTTCATATTACGAAGTTGAATACAGGAGAGCCTGAACTGCTTCAGGTCGTATGCGGAGCTCCGAATGTTGCCGCCGGACAGAAAGTGCTTTTGGCAACTGTCGGGACAAAGCTTGGTGAGGACTTTAAAATAAAAAAATCAAAGATCAGGGGTGTAGAGTCCTTCGGTATGATTTGCGCCGAGGATGAACTCGGAATAGGCGAGTCTCATGACGGTATAATGGTGCTTGACCAGTCTGCAATACCGGGAACACCTGCAAAGGACTATCTGCATCTGGCTACAGACTATGTCATAGAAATAGGACTTACCGCCAACAGGGTCGATGCAGCATCGCATATTGGTGTTGCCAGAGATTTGTATGCCTATCTTAGACTCAATAATATTCCTTGTCGTCTGATGATTCCTGATGTAACTTCATTTAAGGAGGGAACAGAAGGAATGTGTTCAGAAACGGGTGACCTTAACGGTGCTATTCCTGTGGAGGTATGTGCCCTGGATGGCGCTCCTAGATATTTGGGCATTACAATAAAAGGAGTCAAGGTGGCGCCTTCTCCGGAATGGTTGCAGAAAAAGCTGCTGTCCATAGGCTTGAAACCTATTAATAATATAGTAGATATAACAAACTTCGTGCAGATGGAAACAGGACATCCTCTGCATGCTTTCGATGCCGCTGAAATAGGAGGACGTAAGGTCGTTGTGCGTAGGGCTGCTGAAGGAGAGAAGTTTGTAACTCTTGACGGAATTGAGAGGACATTGTCGTCAGAAGATCTTATGATAGCAGACATTGAAAAGCCTATGTGTCTTGCAGGTGTCTTCGGAGGTGCCGTTTCCGGAGTAAAGGAAAGTACCGCCGATATCTTTCTTGAAAGTGCCTATTTCAATCCGGTATCTATCAGAAAGTCATCCAAGAGACACGGCCTTAAGACAGATGCATCCTTCAGAAATGAAAGAGGTGCTGATCCGCTCATTCCTGAATATGCCGCCAAGCGTGCTGCCCTTCTTATAGAGGAACTGGCAGGAGGAAAGGTCGTTGGAAAAGTACAGGAGGTTTATCCTGAAAAGATAGAAAAGAAGGTCGTAGAACTTGATTACGACAGAATAGAGGCTTTTATAGGCAAGAAAATAGGACATGATACTATAGAGAAAATACTTGGATTTCTTGCATATGACTTCCTTGAAAGGCGTCAGGATGCAGACGGCAATCCTTCCGGATCACGTGTCGCTGTACCGTCTTATATGGTGGATGTATATAGGGAATGTGATGTTGTTGAGGAAGTTCTGAGAATTTACGGATATAATAATATCGAACTTCCGTCAGGGATAAGAATGTCCGTGAATGCCACAGCAAAGCCAGAGGCGGAAACTGTCAGGAATATCGTTTCAGATTTTCTGGCGGCAAACGGTTTTGTCGAAACGATGAACAATTCCCTTACTAAGGAGGATTACTATTCGCAACTCACTACCTTCCCTAAGGAAAAATGTGTGCATATTCTCAATCCGTTGAGTTCTGATCTGAATGTTATGAGGCAGACATTGCTTCTGAATGGTCTTGAAGTGATTTCATACAACCTTAACAGGCAGATTAACTCTCTTAAAATATTCGAATACGGCTCAGTTTACTCTTTTGATCCGAACGGAGATCCTGCGTTGTTGGATGCGTATAAAGAAAGTACTGCATATGCTTTGTTCATTACCGGTTCTTGCGAGAAGTCATGGTGTGCGGAACTTCACAAGGGCAGTTATTTTCAGTTGAAAGGATGTCTTGAACTTCTGTTGAAACGTTTCGGAGCTGACATATATTCATTGGAATATGACGCGGCGCCTTCTGACTTGTTCTCCGAAGGTCTTGTGTATAAATTGCCTGGTACAGCGGAGCCTCTTGCTGTAATGGGAACTGTTGCCAAGGCACGACTTAAGCAGTTTGATATAAAGCAGCCTGTATTTGCAGCAGAAATTAACTGGCCGGTTTTATTCGAGCTCGTTAAAAGGAATAGGGTCAAATATAGCGAACTTCCAAAATTCCCTGGCGTACGACGTGACCTTGCTCTCCTTCTGGACGAAAACGTTGAGTATGCCCAGTTGCGCAAGGCTGCATTCAAGGCAGGTAAGAAACTTATAAAGAGTGTGACCTTGTTTGATGTCTATAGAGGAGACAAGATTCCTGCAGGCAAGAAGCAGTATGCGATGGGGTTTGTTTTGCAAGATGCTGACAAGACATTGACAGACAATGAAGTTGAGAAAGTAATGTCTAAACTGCTTTCTGTGTTTGCTTCTGAGTTCGGAGCGTCATTGAGGTAGCTGTTCAATATGAGGAAAAGTCTCCTTAATATTTTGGCAATGTGCGTTATTGTGGCTTTGGCTGTTTCCTGTTCCGGTAAGGCCAGAGTCATTCCGCGCCAGACAATGTCTGAAATATATGCGGAAATGTTCGTTGCAGACCAGTGGCTGACTTCAGATTACAAGCTGAGGCGGATGGCGGATACTACGCTCATTTATGGAGGTATATTTGAGAAATACGGATATACGGTTGATGATTACCGTCGCAGTATGGAGTATTATATGGGAGATCCGGACCGTTATGCCAGGATATTAAAGCAATCTACATTGATAATAGAGGGAAAAATCAGAGACTTGAAGAAGGAAAAGGAGCGTCTGCAGGCAATTCATGACAGCAAAGTTGCATCAGACAAGTTCATACCGGAAAGACTCTTTTTCCTTTCAGGCCTTGCAAACAGAGACCTGCTGACAGTTGACAGTTTATCGTTTTATATCGACTCGACCGGAGGTCAGTACTGTTTTGATGTACAGAAAGGATATGACACATTGTTTGCAGGTCCTCAACTCATTGTACTTAAGGATACTGTTACGGTTTCAGAGCCTGCAGTGAATGAGGATACATTGTCTTCAGGTCTGAAAATAAATGGAAAGACACTGCCTGCTGTTCAGAAAATCGAATACAGGAACGTTGTGGCTCCGGATACCAGGAGTGTCAGAGATATGAAACAAATGAAATACGACAGTTCAAGGAAATGAACAGGATAGCAGCTGAATATTTATATACATTGGAGTCTCCGAATCCGATATGCAACGGTTTTGTTGAGTTCGAGGATGACGGGACAATTGTTGCGACAGGAGTTTGCGACAATCTGGAAAAAGAGGAGAAATTTTATAAAGGGGCTATAGTTCCTGGGTTCGTCAACACACATTGCCATATCGAGTTGTCTCATCTTGTCGGGAAATTCCGTAAAGGGTCTGGAATGGCCGGTTTTATAGACCAGATCAATGCACTGCGCGAGAGCTCTGGGAAAGAGGAGAGGGTGGCCTGTATTCGCAAATGGATGGATATTCTTTGGAATCAGGGCGTTTCTGCCATGGGAGATATAAGTAATTGCGATGAAAGTTTTTCCGTTAAGGCCGTGTCTCCTTTATATACAAGGACTTTTCTCGAAGTATTCGGTACAGAGCCTCAGGATGTTGCTGCTGTTATGGAGTCTGCAAGGGAACTTCAAAAGAAAGCTTCAGAACTTGGCCTTGATGCGGCTCCTGTTCCGCATTCCTGCTATACTATGAGCCCTGAACTTCTTACGGCATCGGCTGCTGATGCTCTAAAATCAGGTTTTCTGTCATATCACTCACAGGAAAGCCCTGAAGAGGAGGAAATGATAGCGACAGGAAGTGGGGCCTTGTATGAAAATAGAAAGAAGTTGGGGATGGGCACTCCACCTGTTACAGGAAAGTCATCACTTCTGTATTTCCTTGATAGACTGAAGAAAGTGCATCCGGCTCCTTTTGATGAACATATTTTGCTTGTGCACGAAGTCTGTATGACTGAAGAGGCTGCAGATGCGGCTAAAGATGCTATGAACAATCTTTTTATCGCACTGTGTCCTATGTCCAATCTTTTCATTCATAATCAGTTACCTCCGATTGCAATGATGAGGAGGAAGGGATTGAAACTTACCGTAGGTACAGATTCCCTTTCAAGTAACGATACTTTGGATATGGTCAGGGAACTATACTGTATCCATAAGGCCAATCCTGATATACCATTCGGTGAAATCCTTTCATGGGCTTGTCTCAACGGAGCGGAGTTTCTGGGCAAGTCTGACTTGCTGGGTTCCATTGTACCAGGGAAAAAGCCTGGTCTGGTTCTGGTTGATAATCTGGATAATAAAGGATGTGTCACTTCAGAAAGCGTTTCTTCGCGACTTATTTAAATATATTGTATGCTTAGGTTTGAAGATATAGTTTTCGGTCCGATACACAGCAGGCGGCTGGGCTCTTCATTGGGTGTGAACCTCCTGCCATCTAAAGGTAAACTGTGTAATTTCGACTGTGTGTATTGTGAGTGCGGATGGAACAGCGACGGCAGGGATGACAGGAAAATGCCGGATGCATCTGAAGTCAGAGCGGCAATGGAAGAAAAGTTTTCGCAGTTGGCTTATAATGGTGTGAAAATTGATTCCATTACATTTTCAGGCAACGGTGAGCCTACAATCAATCCTGATTTTTCTGAGATAATAGATATCACTCTGGAACTCAGGGATAAATATCTGCCGGGAGCTGCAGTTTCAGTACTGTCTAACGCAACTCTTGCTGGACGTAAGGAGATCCGGGATGCGCTTATGAAAGTAGATAATCCTATCTTGAAAATAGATGCCCCTACAGATGAGGGAGTCACAGTAGTGAACAAGCCATGTTTCCCATATAGCATCGAAGAGACAATCAGGCATTTGTCTGAGTTTGGCGGGAATTTTATCCTTCAGACGATGTTTATGAAATGGGAGAGGTCGGATTCTTCTGATCCTGAATGGCTTGCCGGCTGGATGGATATAGTGAGAAGGTTAAAGCCTCGTGAGATAATGGTCTATACATTGGACAGAGAAGCCCCGCAAAAAGGACTTGAAAAGTTTACAGTCAGTCAGATGGCTGATTTTGTCAGACCTCTGACTGATGAAGGGTATAATATTCAGATAAGAGGATGAGAACAGTTATACAGAGAGTCCGGAATGCCTCTGTGGAAGTACCGGAGAGCGGTTACGTGGCATCAATAGGATCAGGCTTGCTGCTTTTGTCTGCTTTTATAGATGGTGATACAGAAGATGATTTGCGGTGGGTGGCAAGAAAGGTTGCGGCAATGAGGATATTTGATGACCCAGATGGAGTAATGAACCTTTCTGTTCGTGATGTGAGTGGTGAAGTGTTGATAGTCAGTCAGTTTACTCTGTATGCGTCTACAGTAAGAGGTAACAGGCCTTCATATATAAAGGCAGCCAAACCGGAGATATCGGTTCCGCTTTATGAAAGATTTTGTAAATTGGTGGCTGAAGAGCTTGGCCGCGAAGTAAAGACAGGTGTCTTCGGAGCAGATATGAAAGTTTCTCTTTTGAATGACGGTCCTGTAACAATACTGGTGGATTCCAAAATAAAAGAATAGATATTATAAATATATTGTATTATGACCGATTATTGTGCAAAATATGGTTATTCTCCTGATAAGGAGGCTGTTGACAGGGCTTTGACACTCGTAGCTTCAAATCTGGAGAATGTTGTTTCCAGGCAGGTTTTGCTGGACTGCTTTTCCATGATGGATCTTACATCCCTCCGGACAGATGATACTCCGGCTTCCATAGCAAAACTGGTAGAGAAAGTCAATGATTTCCAGTCTGAATATCCGGACTTTCCTCTTCCGGCTTCAATTTGTGTCTATCCGAACTTTGCAGAGACAGTCAAAGCTCACAAAAAATGTGGCGATGTACATATTACTGTCGTTGCCGGGTGTTTCCCTTCATCCCAGAGCTTTACAGAAGTGAAAGTACGGGAATGTGAACTCGCTGTCGAGAAAGGAGCGGATGAAGTCGATATAGTATTGTCTTTGAGTTCTTTCCTTGAAGGAAATTATGAGTCAGCATCCGAAGAAATACGTAAAATCAGAGCTTGTATAGATGCGCAGGCGGCGAAGCAAGGACGTAAGGTTCATTTGAAGGTCATTCTCGAGACAGGTCTTCTGGTATCTCTTGAATCTGTTGCCCAGGCTTCTTTTCTTGCAATGGAAGCAGGTGCGGATTTCATAAAAACATCTACTGGAAAAGTATCCGTAAATGCTACTCCGGCTGTATCATATGTTATGTGTGAATGTATTCGTGCATATCACAAAGCTACCGGAAAGAAAATAGGATTCAAGCCTGCCGGAGGAATTTCTACTGCTTTGGATGCTGTATCATACTATACTATTGTATCTATGATTTTAGGCAAGGAGTGGCTCAATAAGGATCTTTTCCGTTTCGGAGTCAGCCGTATGGCCAACAATATTATCTCGGAAGTTCTTCAGAAAACGGTGACATATTTTTAAAACGTATATATGGCCAAGCTGCTTGAAATCAATGTGAAACACATTTGACAAGCAGCTTAATAAGGCGTTTTAATATTGTTTCAACGGTCTTGCAGATATCTGTAAGACCGTTTTTTTAACTTAAACGTTTATTATTTATAAACACGGATAATCAGCCATACTTTTGTTTCGTAAATTAAAAACAGGAGTTATGGACAGATTATTGGGAATGATTCTTATTTTGGCGCTGCTTTTTTCGTGCAATAGCAGCGTGTTGGATCCGGATAAGGAATTTCCGGACAACGCTATTGGAGATGTCGGTCATGAGATGATAGTATTGGGGGAAAGGCTGGAAAACCCGTATACTACTGAAAATATGACAAAGGCTCTTCAGTCTCTTTATCCTACAAAATCGCGCGTGGAGCTGTCTCCTACTCATCTGTATGTGAGGTTCCTTCCGTTGGAGGAGTCGGATTTCGATTTATTGGACGGTCTTGATTTGTCAGACCATCCTTTGGATTACCAGATTATTCGCGACGGAGACTATTATCACGATCCATCGATAGATGATGATGATGCCACTTGGCAATATGCTGTAGTTCCGCATGATTATGAGTTTCCAGATGTTTATTATGAACTTATAGATAAGTGCTTTATTAAGGAAACCGGAATTCCCAGACGCTCCGGAGAAATTGACTGGGATGCCGTGGAACGTGAGTCATACAGGATTACAGGCAATGGGGAAGTAGTGGAGTCGCTGACTAAATCTGGGAAAGTCAATCCTTCAGGAAGAATTACAATAGTAGATGAAAAAGTCAATGGCGGAAAACCTTTCGGACTCTCAGGGGTGCGTATAAGGTGCAACAGTTTTGTTAAGTTTTCACATACTTATACTGACAGGGACGGGTATTATACCATACCTAAAAAGTATTCGTCAAATGTCAGATATCGTATCGTTTTCAAGAATGAAAAGGGATTTGCCATCGGGTTTAACAAACTTCTGGTTCCTGCTTCCACAGCGGCATTAGGCCGGCATTCTCCTGAAGGGCTTAATTATACTGTAACAGAAAGGTCGGAGCGCAAGTTGTTTACAAGAAGTGTTGTGAATAATGCAGCATATGACTATATATCAAGATGTTCTTCAGAAGATATGTCTCTTACCTTGCCTCCAGATGATTTAAGAATATGGCTTTTTTTCAGGGAATGATTGCCAGCAGTGCGGTTATGCTTCATCATGGAGCAGTGGTTGACAGCAAGGATATAAGTAAGTTTTTAGGAGGTTTCTCGACAGTACTGAAATTTTTTGCTCCCGATTTGACTATAGGGATGAAGAATAAGACTGATTATAGTGAAATATACAGTGAAGTATGTCATGAGATGGCACATGCCAGTCATTTTGCTCAGGTCGGAACAGACTATTGGAACAGGTATATAAAATTTATAATAAAAGCATTTGTGTCATCAGGAGGAAATACTTACGGTAATGGCAATGAAACAGATGCCGGCTATTGTGCTGTAGGTGAAATGTGGGCATATTATATTGAAAGTCTTATGTATAAGGAGCGGTATGGAGGAAATGTGCCGTCATTCGGCAGCTCTTTTTGGTTTTCCCCTCAGATTTTCAGGGCTTTGGATCAGAGAGGTATTAAAAGGTCTGATATCCTGTCTGCACTTACACCGGATGTTTCGGATGTCCGTATGTTGAGGACAAGACTACTTACTATGTTTCCGTCAAAAAGCGGCATAATCAATCAGGTATTTAACAGGTACAGATAGACTATGATGTTTTAAAAAGAAGAAGATAATGATAAGGAGATAATATGGATTGGCGATATATAGGTGTATTCTTGCTGGCTATACTTCTCGATGGTGGATTTGTTTATGGGCAGAAAATGTCAGTATCTACAAACCTTGCAGGATATGCTGCATTAGGAACATTGAATGCTGAAATTGCGTATTCCGTTTCAAGGCACTGGAGTTTGCAGGTAGGGGCTGAATACAATCCCTGGACATTCAGGAAGGGTATTACAGGAAAGCAGTTCCAGATGAGACGGCAGAGTTATTCGGCTTCAGCTAAATACTGGTTCTGGCATTTTGGCTCAGGATGGTGGACAGAGGGGAAGATTCAGTATCAGGAGTATAATGAAGGAGGTTTGATGAGGAGAAGGACAGAGGAGGGAGACAGGTTCGGTTTAGGGTTTGCCGCAGGATATACCTATATGTTGCATCCTAATATAAACATAGATTTCGGTTTGGGATTCTGGGGCGGTTATGCGAAGTACGTGCAGTTCAGATGTCCGTCTTGTGGATTGATGGATAGGAAAGGAAACAAAGCATTCATTTTGCCGGATGATATTCTAATAGCAATTACCTATGTGTTCTGATAGAAATATACCTTGTTTGCTTGCATTGCTTTCCTTAATGATATTATGTTCCTGTTCTGTGTCAAGACGGATTTCTGAGTTAAGGGATTCCGGAAAGAATGTCGTTCTGTCGCTGCCTTCTGATTACGTGGAAGAAAAAGATACTGCAAAACCTTCTTCAACGGAATACTTGCCGGATGGAAAATCAGTGATTATGAATGCCGTATTGGATTCAATTACAGGAGATATGGTAGCATCGGATGTAATACAGGCATCTAAGATTACTGCAAGATTCCGGCATGCGGCAGAGAGAAATGGCAAGGTATCTCTTGCCTTTGATGTATCTGTCCCTCCGGAAATGCTGGAATCGGCATGGCAACTGCGGCTGTACCCGGTAATGGATATTCTTGGAGACTCACTTTGTCTTGAGCCATTGTTTGTAACAGGGGCCGGATACAGGTCCGCTCAAGAGAAAGGCTATCAGAGATACAAGGCTTTCCTGTCATCAATCATAAAGGACAGTACTGACTTTCTTATGTTGCATTCTTTGGAAATGTTTATCCAAAGATACTTTCCGGATACCTATTCAATGAAGACAGATTCTTCATATGTTTCAGCGGATGAGGTTGAAAATATTTTTGGTGTTTGCAGGAAAGAAGTAGTGGAACATTATACGAGACAAGGACTTATAAGAAGAAATGAGCGAAAGAAAAAGATATCGGAGAAACTTTTGTCAAAAGTAATTGCACCTGTAAATAGCAAGGTGAGGCTTGATACAGTCATATACTCTTCTTCGGGAGAATTGGTTTACCGGTATGTTCAGACTATAGAAAGCCGGCCAGGTCTTAAAAAGATACCAGTGTCAGTATCAGGTGGCATTTATGAACTTGGAAGACAATTATATTCATTCCCCGAACCGGAAAACATAGTTTTTTACATTAGTTCTCTTTCGGCATTGGCAGATACTGCATCCAAATATACGTTTAAGGTTATTGAACGTAATGTTTATGAAGACAAGATTGCTGTCATTGATTTCAGTCAGGGCTCGTCTCAGATTGATTTGTCACTTGGCCGCAATGAAGATGAATTTAATTCAGTTATGGACTGGGCAGGAAAAATACTCTCAAGTGAGAAATATGAGACCGATTCTATAGTAGTTACAGCTTCTTGTTCTCTTGAAGGGAGATATAGTTTTAATGAATTGCTGTCAAGATCCAGGGCAGAGTCTGCAATGCTTTTTTTCTCAAATTGTTTTCCGGATTTGGATAAACAGGTTTTCAAGGCGTCATATATACCCGAAAACTGGAGTGGCTTGAAGAAGATGGTAGCTTCAGACAATCGTATATCACGGTCTTCTAAAAATGCAATATTGTCTTTTGATGCAATAAAGAGTCCTGATTGCACAGAAATGAAATTGAAATCTCTTCCAGAGTATGAGTACATAAAGGAATCTCTCTATCCTGGCTTGAGAAATGTAAAGTTCGGAATATTTATGCATAGGAAGGGTATGCAGAAAGACACGGTACATACGGCTGAAATAGATTCTACTTATATGGAAGGTGTCAAGGCTCTTACATCACTTGATTACAGGAAGGCAATAGAACTGCTTGGAAAATATGAAGATTATAATTCTGCATTAGCTTATCTCTCGGCAGGTTATGATGAAAAAGCCTGGAAAGTAATATCAAAAATACGGGAGCATACACCTAAATCGTATTATTTGGCATCATTGGCCTTGTCCAGACTTGGAAAACTTGAAAAGGCATATAGGTATTTTAAATATTGCGTCGAGGCAGATTCTTACATGCTTCACAGAGGAAGACTTGATCCGGAAATGAATGAAGTGGTTAAACAATATGAAAATGAAAGATATTGATGTATAACTCAAATTTTATCGCTTATGAAAAATGTATTTATTATTGTGGCTGCATCTGCTTTGGCAGCCGTAGGATGTGCAAAAGAAAATGTCTGTCAGGAAGCAGTCGGGAGCAAAACAGTATCTGTGGATATTTCTGTACCTGTGGCAATGATGACAAAGGTGACAGATTTGTCAGATGAGGCTAAAGTCAATACTCTGCAGATATTCTTGTTCAGGGAAAACGGAGTGTTGGAAGGATATAAATCAGTCACAGCGGCGAATGCCAGTTTTGACTGCAGTACAGGTACAAAGGATATTGCAGCTGTCGTGAATGCTCCGGAGATTAAGGATGTCAAAACATTTCAGGCTTTAAAAGAAAAGATATCTGATTTGAAGGATAACTCTGTGGGAGCATTTGTAATGTACGGTACTAAGCGGCAACAGATATCTGAAGCAGCAACTTCTGTAAGTATCGATGTTTCAAGGTTGGTTTCAAGAGTTTCCATAACACAGATTACGAACAGTTTCGAGCTTGAACAATACCGTCAGTCAAAGTTTGAACTTAAACGGATTTATCTGGTTAATGTGGCGGGAAATAAGGAATATGGCGGAACAGCAGAGGCTACATCCTGGTATAATAAAGGTAAACTTGATGAACAAGGGGAGGCCCTTCATCTGATTTCTACAGGAAATATTGAAAATTCAGAATTGAATTACAGTTCGGTTTACAAGACAGCGCATTATTTTTACTGTTATCCTAATTCGGCTACAGAAGAGAATGCGCAGTCTATGAGGCAGAGTCCAACAAGGCTTGTTGTAGAACTGGCAATAGACGGAGCTGTTTATTATTATCCTGTAACGATTCCGGATATAGACAGCAATCATAGTTATAATGTAAAATTGAATATCAAGAGGCTTGGTTCATTAGCTCCGGATATTCCTGTTGAATTTGAAACCGCAGGCTTTACAATAAATGTCAAGGACTGGGTGACAGGATTTGATAAAGAGGTTACAATATAGGCAGTAATCATGTCTGTGTTATGATACATGGATATTCTGTATTGATTTGAGATGAAGATGAATACAAAGACAATAATGGGTTTGATTATTTTGCTGCCGGCTTTAACATGCTGTCTTACAGCTTGTTCTGTTAAGGAAAACAGAGCAGAATGTCCTTGTTTCCTTATAGTGGATTTCAGTGAGGTAAACGGTTCGGAAATGTGGTGTTCAGATATTGATATTGCAAGTTCAGACGGTTTTTTATATAAAGACGAGATTCCGGCATCTAAGTATGGGGAAAGACATGTTGTTGCTGTTCCGAGGACTGGCGTTTTCCTTAATGTATCGTATGGCAGTGAAAACTGTTTCGGTCCTGAAAATGGTTTTTCAGTAACAGTAGGACAGAATTTTCCGCCGTTATATTTGTATTCGTCTCATC
Source organism: uncultured Bacteroidales bacterium (assembly GCA_937890845.1). Taxonomy (GTDB): domain Bacteria; phylum Bacteroidota; class Bacteroidia; order Bacteroidales; family UBA932; genus Cryptobacteroides. Next base: position 14,953 of record CALADR010000255.1, read on the forward strand.
TTGATACAGATGCGGAGATTATCGAGTCTAAAGTAAAGATGCATAAGGAGCATTGTAGAATAAATATAGGAATGAAAGCTGTGTCTGGGCCATATCCGTTTTCTGTTTCCGTAGAAGGGGATATATGCGGTATCGGTATGGATGGTACACCTGTAGCAGGGGCTTTCAGATATTCTCCTGCAATAGATGATGAAGGAACTTGTTTCGTCCGTGTCCCGCGCCAGACTTCTTCTTCTCTTATTCTTAAAATTTGGGATAAGAATGATGTCTTGAGAACATTTTCAATAGGAGAATATATAATTGAAAGTGGCTATGACTGGACAGCAGAAAGCCTTGAAGATGTTAATGTTGAGATAGATTATGCTAAAACTGAAGTCTCGTTTACTGTAAATGATTGGGAAAAAACAGTACATTTTGATGTTGAAATATAGTTAGGAATTAAAAAAACTTTTGTATCTTTGCACCACTTTACTGAGGCGCAGGTGGCGAAATTGGTAGACGCGCTACTCTCAGGAGGTAGTGCCAGAAATGGCGTGTCAGTTCGACTCTGATCCTGCGCACTTCAAAATGATGGCTGTCCTTGTTGGGGCAGCCATTTTTTATTTGTACTTTTACATCATGTATTTTAAAATAAGATACCGATGAAAATAGTTTTTCTTGATGCAGCTACAATGGGAGCTGATATATCATTTGAGCCTATAAGCAGGCACGGGGATCTGATATGCTATGATTCTTCAACTGCAGAAGAAGCTCTTGAACGTGTAGTGGATTGCGATGTGCTTATTGTTAACAAAGTAAAAGTTACAAAGGAACTGATTGATGCAGCAAAATCCTTGAAGCTTATCTGTGAAGCGGCTACCGGTGTCAACAATATTGATTTGGAATATGCTGGGTCTAAATGTATTCCGGTAAAAAATGTAGCAGGTTATTCTACAGATTCGGTAGTTCAGACTACATTTATGCATATATTGTCACTTTGCGGCAAAGCAAGATATTTTGACAATGCGGTGAAAAGTGGGAATTATGCTTCAGGAGGGATGTTTACTGATGTGTCTGTACCGTTCAATGAGTTGTCCGGCAAGAAAATAGGAATTGTGGGAATGGGAAAAATCGGTTATGGAGTAGCTAAAGTAGCATCTGCTTTTGGAATGGATGTCTCTTATTTTTCCACATCAGGAACTTCCCATTGTACAGAGTATCCAAGTGTTTCTCTTGAACAGCTTATGTCTGAATCAGATATTGTGTCCGTTCATGCTCCTTACAACGAAAGGACAGCATCTCTTATCTGTAAGAGGGAACTGGAATTGATGAAGCCTTCTGCAATTATAGTGAATATGGGTAGGGGTGGAATCATTGATGAACAGGCTTTGGCAGATGCCGTAGATTCCGGAGCAATAGCTGGAGCTGCCTTGGATGTATTTGTCGGAGAACCCTTGTCCATGGACAACCCGCTGATGAAAGTAGTTCATAAGGAGAGGCTTTCATTTTCTCCTCATATTGCATGGGCATCTGTTGAGGCGCGAACCAGGCTTATGGAGAGTATTGGCAATAATGTGGCAACTGCAAACGCAGATTAATCCTGAACTATCAGTACGTAATCTTGCACAGGTTACATATATTGTTAAGCGGCCGTCAGTCATTGGACTGCGGCCGCTTTTAGATGTCATCAATAATAATATTTATGCTTTGATGTGATTGGTTTTAATTGTTAGTTCCTTTTTTCCTTTACCCTTACCAGCTTGTCTTTAAGGATGTCAACGCAGTCGACAAGTGCATCTTCAAAAGTCTTGGCGTTACGCTCTATGACTACGTCATTTCCTGGAATCTGAACGTGAATTTTCACGTTTTTGTTTTCATGTTCAGCAAGTAGCGAGAGAGCTACGTCAACACCGATGATTTCGTCATAAAACTTTTCAAGCTTTGACACTTTTTTTTCTACGAAGTCAAGCAGTTTCTGGTCTGCGTTAAACTTGATGGATTGTACTCTAATCTCCATGTTTACCTCCGCTTTTTGCCCTTGGATGGGCATTAGTATAAACTTTTTTTAGTTTTGCGACAGAGTTGTGGGTATATATTTGGGTCGCGGCCAGTGAAGAGTGTCCCAAAAGTTCCTTGATGGAATTTATGTCTGCTCCATTATTCAGCAGTTCCGTCGCCAATGTATGCCTGAGGACATGGGGCGATTTTCGTGCTGTGAAGAGTCCTGTTTCTCCAAGTTCGCGTTTGACTGCCCTGTCAACATAAACGGGATATAATGCTTTTCCCCTATAAGTCATCAGTAATGGCGAGTCAGTTCCGTGTATAATGCAACTTGTCGCATCAACTGTTTGTAAATATAGTGAAATTTCTTTACAAAGAGACTTTATGACAGGAATTTCTCGTGTTTTATCTCCTTTACCCTTTACTTTTATTTGTTGTCTGTGGAAATCAACGGAGCCTCTTGTCAGAGAAATAAGCTCTCCTCGTCGCATACCTGTTGAGTATAAAATGGAGACAATCAACCTGTCCAGTTTCTTTGTATATATCCACTCTGCAAATCTTTCTGGTTTGTCAGACATTTCATTCATCATGGCCAGGACAGAGTCTTTTTCTGTAGAATATCCAGGTTTGTCCTTGAATCTGAGATAAGCCCCGATGAAGTCTACGGGAGACATTCCGTCTGTATATGATACGAATATTTCGCTCTCCGACAGATATTTCGCCATGCTGGCATGTCTGTAGAAAACAGGAAGTTTTTTGTCAGTTTTCGGTCTTGTTATATTACGGGCAGGGTTGTACGATATGATTTTTTTCAACATAAGGTACCGGCAGAATCCGCTAAGGACGGAAATATGCAGACAGACGCTTTTCGGGTTGAATTTTTTCTTTTCGATCAGATATATTTCGTATCCGCGTACAGTGTCAGTATTAATGATGTCATTGATATTATTTGCAGATATCTCTTCTCCGGATGTCCTGTGTATATACACAAAGTCTGAAAATGACTGCAGCACATTATAATAAATCTCCTGTGTCCTTTTGGAGTACCTCCGGACACTGGCTATATATTCGATATATGTTTCTATCAGAGTCATTTATTTTGCTTGCAGGCCCATTTCTGCTGCTTTGCTGCGCATCAGTCTGTCTGCCTGACCAAAATCATTCTCTATAATACCGTCAAGTATAGCGTTTTTTACAAACTCCTTAAGGACGCCGATTTCGTGGCACGGCGGTATCCCGAATACTTCCATTACGTATTCTCCTGTTATAGGATTCTTGAAATTCCGGATGGCATCTTTTGCTTCTACATCAGCAAGTTTTTGCTGGACAAGTTCGAAATTCTGTTTAAGCCGTTCAACTTTGCGTATGTTCTTGGATGTTATGTCTGCATTGCACAGGAGCATAAGGTCATCTATATCATTTCCAGCGTCAAATAACAGCCTGCGCACAGCAGAGTCAGTAACTTCTTCTGTAACGAGAGCTATAGGTCTCAGGTGAAGATTGACCAGCTTTTGTACATACTTCATTTTCTCATTGAGCGGAAGCTTCATCTGCTGGAACATCTTTGGTATCATTCTGGCTCCAACGACTTCATGTCCGTGGAATGTCCATCCTGTTTGTGGAGCAAACCGTTTTGTTGCAGGTTTGCCTATGTCGTGAAGCAATGCGGCCCAGCGAAGCCACAGGTATGGTTCAGTCCGCGGTACGGTGATTTCTTGTCCATCTTCAAATTCGTGGTTGTAGAGAGCCCCCCTGGATATCATATCGGCTTCTCCTGCAGCAAGATTGTCAAGAACTTCGAGAGTATGGCTGAAATTTTCTTTATGTCCTTTACCGTCAACTGTTTCCGTGCCTTTGAGTTTTACAAGTTGAGGCATGATGTAATCCATCAGTCCGGTTTCATCTAAAAGGCGGAATCCGATAGACGGTTTTGAACAAACCAGAATCTTATTAAGCTCTTCCGTTATTCTCTCTTTGGACAGGATTGACATCCTTTCACGGTTTCTTCGTATGGACTCAAGAGATTCTGGAACTATTCTGAACATCAGTTGCGGTGTGCTGAGTTTTGTCGCAAATCTGATGGCACGTATCATTCTCAGAGGGTCGTCACTATAAGTTGTATCAGGATCCAGCGGTGTGCGTATGATTCCTGAGGCGAGGTCTCTGATGCCTCCGAACGGATCTACAAGTGCTCCGAAATCTTCTTTCTGAAGGCTGAATGCCATAGCATTGATAGTGAAATCGCGCCTTAGCTGGTCATCTTCCAGCGTTCCGTTTTCGACTATCGGCTTTCTGGAATCCCTTCTGTAGGATTCTTTCCTTGCCCCGACAAATTCAATTTCTACACCCTTGAATTTCAGCATGGCAGTGCCGAAATTCCTGAAAACTGAAACATTGCTTTTCACAGCGGCTCCCACTGCTTCTGCCAGTTCGATGCCGCTGCCTTCTACTACTATATCTATGTCTTTGCTTGGTCTTCCGAGAAAGCAGTCCCTCACATATCCTCCTATGACAAAAGCTCTGACTCCGAGATTCTCAGCAACTTGTGAGACAATCTTGAAAATTTTATGATCCAGGAAACCCTGTGTTATTGTGGCATTACTCATTTTACTTTAACATCTTTTCATAATCGGGAGCTGAATTTACCGGTTCGTATCTCCCGTCTTTTCTTTCAAATATGAATGTCTTGAACCCGTTGGTTATAATTATATATTTGACATTCAATACCATATTATATCTTACGGCTTGCTCCAGAACTGCAGTGCCGATTGGTATTTCAGGTCTTTTGCATTCTATGACAGCCAGTGGTTTTGCAGCCCTGTCATATATGATTATATCAGCCCTGAATTGTTTTTCCCCCAGTTTGAAACTCACCTCACTCATCATCATATGTTTGGGAACAGACATTTGCCTGTTCAGCAAATCTATGAACCACTGCCTGACTTTTTCTTCAGGAGTGAGTGGAACTTCCTTTTTCCTTAGCGGATCCCAAATTGTGCAAGTTTCTTTCATATACTTCCGGTAATCACTCCGCATATATCACAGGCTATTTCGTCAACGGTCTTGCCGTCTGTTTCAACAGTCACGCTGGAGCATGCTTCATACGTCCTGATTCTGTCTTTCAATATAGTACATATCCTTTGTCTCAACTCTGGGATACTGTTCGCCGATACTGAAATTAAAGGTCTTTTCCTGTAATCTTTTTCCAGATTTCTGACCAAAGTATCTGTCTCTGCTTTCAGGTAAATGCATTTTGTTTCTGTACAGACTATTTCACGGCATTTCCCGGTCGTTAGAGTGCCTCCTCCGAGAGATATTATAGTCAGGCCATCTTTTTTACCGGATTTATATTCTGATATAATTTCCGATAAAGCGTCGTATTCCTTTTCCCTGAATCCTGCCTCTCCGTATAGTGAGAAAATTTCTGGAATCTTCATATTTGCCATGTCTTCAATATAGGAATCAAGGTCAACGAATTTGCAGGATAGCAGTTCGTATAGTCTTTTTCCGACACTGCTTTTCCCGCATCCCATAAATCCTGTCAATGAAATTATCATAGGCGCTATACGGCAAAATCAGAAATTCATTAGAACAAACTCAGCTGTTCATCATCATTTCCGCTATCCTTAATGTCGTTTTCCGGCAATTCAGTCTGAACTTCATTCTCCTGTTCTTCGTCATCATCAAAGTGAAGAGGCTCTCCGAAATGAAGTTCCTTTATTTCAAACTGACTGGCTCTTTTTCCCTTAGCCTGGATTCCTTTCTTTCCTATGAAACTTTCTGCATCGATTGTTTCGCTTTCGCGGTGTTCATGCTTTCCTCCGAATGTTATCTCTATCTGAGGATGTTTGTCATCGCTGATTGCCACGAAGTATGATCCTTTCGCATCGGTTATAAAGCTTTGAGGATTGTTGTCGCTGACATCAAATGAAAATCTCTTTATATAGAAGCAATTTACAGATCCGTCAAAGTATATTGCAGTATATGTCTTTTCCGGATCGAGCTTTTCTATTTTCAGAAGATTTTCCTGATACCTGTTACTCAAATCAAAGGATGTGGTATAATATGTACCGTCCTGGAATACCGCCAGTATATGTTCATCTGAATCAAACTGTCCCAGATAGAGTCCTCTTCCGTCTTCATTCAGCCTGTTGATATCAGTGTCGAACCATACGTCTTTTCCTCCTATTGTTGAAACACCTTTGGATTTGAGTCCGATTTTCTGTATAGGATTTTTGGATACCAGATTTCCTCTTGATGACCGTCCCTTTATGGCAAGCTGGGAAAAGTCATACTCAAGAGATGATTTTTTAAGCTTGGGTCTTGGCCTGAGATTTATCCTTACAGTTTCTGCTTCAGCATTTCCGTTGGCTGTGAACCAGAGAACGGCAGACCCGGGTGTTCCCATTGTAAGATCGTATTCCTTGTCCCTGGTAATACTTGTCACCGCAAACCTTTTTGCGTATGTCACGCTGCTCTTACCATCCCTGTAAATCGCGTTGTAAATGGTTCTGGAATCATTCCTGTCGAAAATTCCTACATACATGAGGTCTTTTCCGAAGAAAGCCTTATCGCTGACTTTGGTGACGCTGTATATTCCGTCTTTGCGGAAGACTATTATTTCTGACAGGTCAGAACATTCGCATACAAACTCCGCATTATCTTCCTTTTTGAGATTGATTCCGACAAACCCCTCTGAAAGATTTGCATATAGTTTGGCATTGTTGTTTACAACTCTGGTCGCTGTAATTGACTCGAAGTTAGTAATTTCAGTAACTCGTGGATATTCTGATCCGTATTTCTTTTTCAGGTTTTTGAAGTATGCAATGGTGAATTCTGTAAGGTGGGACAGATGATTCGAAACCTCATCAATTTCGTCTTCGATTCCCCTCAGTTTTTCATCCATGGCCTTGGTATCGAATTTCGATATTTTTCTTACAGGCTTTTCCACAAGTTTTGTGATGTCTTCCATCACAATTTCACGTTTTAGAAGAGCCTGATATTTTTTCATTTCAGCGAAAACTTCATTCAGCTGGTCTTCCCACGTCCGTGAGTCTCCTTCCAGAATTTTATATACTCTGTTTTCGAAAAATATTTTTTCGAGGGAGCCGTAATGCCAGTCATTTTCAAGTTCATCAAGTCTTATCTGAAGTTCCTGTCCCAAAAGATCCTTAGTATGCATTGTATCATACTTGAGAATATCTTCGACATTCAGGAATTGAGGCTTGTTATCTACTATGACACAGGCATTTGGAGAAATTGATACCTCGCAGTCGGTAAAAGCATACAGAGCATCGATTGTCTTGTCTGGAGAGACATCGTTTGGAAGATGAATTACCAGATTTGCCTGTTTGGTAGTGAGATCGTCGATTTTTTTAATCTTGATTTTTCCTTTATCCTTTGCTTTCAGGATAGATTCCACTACGATATGAGTAGTTTTGCCGAACGGAATTTCTGTAATCGCAATCGTATTCTTGTCTATTTTCTCAATCTTTGCTCTTACTTTTACAGTCCCTCCGCGCTGACCTTTGTTGTACTTCGAACAGTCTGCATAGCCACCAGTAGGAAAATCAGGGAAAATTTCAAAATCCTTTCCCTGAAGTATGGCGACAGAGGCATCAAGCAGTTCATTGAAGTTGTGTGGCAGAATTTTGGAGGCAAGTCCTACGGCAATTCCTTCCGCTCCCTGGGCGAGAAGTAGAGGAAATTTTACAGGAAGTTCGACGGGCTCCAGATTTCTTCCATCGTAAGACGTCATCCAATTGGTGATTTTCGGATTGAATACCACCTCTTTGGCAAATTTTGACAATCTTGCCTCGATATATCTGGCAGCTGCGTTTGAGTCTCCGGTAATGATGTTTCCCCAGTTACCCTGACAGTCAATAAGCAGATTCTTCTGACCTAACTGCACCAGGGCTCCAAGTATGGACGAATCTCCGTGCGGATGGAACTGCATGGCTTCACCCACAAGGTTTGCAACCTTTGTATAATGTCCGTCGTCCTTGCGGTACATTGCATGCAGAACCCTGCGCTGTACTGGCTTGAGTCCGTCTATTATATGAGGAACGGCCCTTTGTAGAATGACATAAGAGGAGTAGTCCAGAAACCACTCCTTGAACATCCCTGAAAGTTTGTATTTTCTGCTGTTTTCATTTAGAAGCCTGTCAAATTTTCCGGACGATGGTGTCCCTTCTTCGACAGGTGCTTCATTGAAATCATCTTCCTGTTCTTCAACAGGAAGATCCATATCGTCCATATCCATCTCTTTCACAAAAAAAGTTTTAGTATTCGTAACCGAACTTCTTGAGTTCCCTTTTGTTTTCCCTCCAGTCCTGATCTACTTTTACAAAAAGTCTGAGGAATACTTTCTTCTGGAAGAAGTCTTCCATTTCGATTCTCGCCTGTGTGCCTACCTTCTTCAGCGCGGCTCCGCCCTTTCCTATTATGATGCCTTTCTGGGAATTACGCATTACATAAATGACAGCGCTTATATCATATCTGTCATCTCCCTCTTTGAATTCTTCCACACTTACTTCACAGCAATAAGGTATTTCCTGACTGTAGTTCAGCAAGATTTTCTCACGTATTATCTCAGAGGCAAAGAATCTCAGATTCTTGTCGGTAAATACATCTTTGTCATACCAGGCAGGCGCTACGGGCAGATGGCTCAGAATTGAATCGAACACATTGTCAAGATTGAACCGCTCCTGTGCTGAAACAGGGAAAATGACAGCCTGGGGAAGCTGTCCTTTCCACCAGGCTATCAAATCATTGACCTGTTCCTGAGTACTGATGTCAATCTTGTTGATAACCAGTATGACAGGACATTCTATTTTTTTGAGTTTTTCGATATACTCGGCATTTTTGTCCCCGGTTTCAACAGTATCAGTCACATACAGGATTATGTCGGCGTCTCCTATTGCGGTTTCAACAAAATCCATCATGCTTTTCTGCAGCCTGTAGTTGGGTTTCAGGATACCGGGAGTATCGGAATAGACTATCTGGTAGTCTTCTCCGTTTACAATTCCCATTATTCTGTGTCTAGTAGTCTGTGCCTTTGCTGTCACTATGGACAGCTTCTCTCCTACGAGTGCATTCATTAAAGTGGATTTACCGACATTTGGATTACCTATTATGTTGACAAATCCTGCACGATGTCTGTTTTCGCTCATATTATACGTATGCTCCCATTTTAAGAACGTTGGTTTCTCCTGTAGAAAGGTATCTCCAGGCTCCTCTTTTAAGTCCTTTTTTAGTAAGACCTGCAAAATAGACTCTGTCAAGGGCTTTTACGGTATATCCGAGTGATTCGAATATTCTCCTTACAATTCTGTTCTTTCCAGAGTGGATTTCTATTCCGAGCTTTCTGCGGTCATTTTCGTCTATGTATTCAAGTTCGTCTGCTGCAATCACACCGTCAGTAAGTTCGATTCCGCTCAGGATATGATCGAAATCTTCCTGTCTGAGGTCCTTGTCCAGGCTTACCTGATAAATCTTTTTCTTGTCGTATGACGGATGGGTAAGCTTTTCCGCTATTTCGCCGTCGTTGGTGAACATAAGTACTCCTGTAGTGTTCTTGTCAAGCCTTCCTACAGGGAATACCCTGGCGTCGCATCCTTTCAGCAGGTCCATGACGGTCTTTTCGGCGTGCGGGTCGCTGGCTGTTGTTACAAAACCTTTCGGCTTGTTCATCACGATATATACTTTCTCTTCCCCTTTAAGTCTTTCGCCATTGAAACGTATGTCGTCGTTCTTGATATTCACTTTTGTTCCGAGTTCGGTTACGACTTCACCGTTTACTGTTACGACTCCGGCAAGTATGAGGTTGTCAGCTTCACGTCTTGAGCAGACGCCTGAGTTTGCTATGAATTTATTGAGCCTTACCTCTTCCTTTACCGGGATGTTTATCATATCATTGTCAGAAAAACTGTTGTCATTCAACTGAGGTTTTCTGTTAATCATACGGTTTATTCCCAAAGTAGCGCTGTCCGGCTGGCGTCTTGTACCAGGCTTTCCTGCAGGGGTTCCGAATTTCCTTCCCCTGTTGTCAAAGCTTCTTCTTCCGCCATCATTGAATGACCTTCTTGATGATGGTCTTCCTTCGACGAAACTTCTTCTTTGGTCATTTCCATAAGAACTTGTCCTTCCTTCTCCTTCTCCGAAATTTCTTCCTGAAGGCTTTCTGCCACCGAAGCTCTTGCCTCCTTCTCCATAGCTTCTGTTCTGGCCATAGTTCCTTCCGCCTTCTCCATAACTTTTTCCTGAGCCGTAGCTTCTACGTTCAGAGTAGCCTGAATTTCTCCTGTCGGATGATCTGTAGCTGCTTCTCTCTCCTGAAAAAGAAGTCCTTCTGCGCTCAGAGTAAGATGAGCCACCTTCTGCAGTACCTGAAACTCCGTTTTTTCTGTGACGTAGTTTCCTTCCTGCCTGGGAGTATTCCCCTGTGTAGCTCTTCTCCTGATGTCTTTCATTTCCGTAGTCTCTACGGTTTTCGCGGCCTTCGTAGCCGTTTCTTCTGTAATTTTCCATTGTTTCTGAACCCTTCCCGGGCTTGATAAAATTGTTTATGTAATTGATGGCTCACGCCATCGGTGTTTATTATTTTTTCAAATTGAATTTATATGTAATGGTTCCTTCCTGTACTGGAGGCGCGGAACTGCTCATATTGAACCTTGATTCAAGAGCGGCCTTTTTCGCAGCCTCCCACAGTGTCTTGTCAGTAACCGTTGTCCCTTGTATTCCCGGCACCGCTTCAAGTACCTTGCCATATTGGTCAACTTTGATACGTACTACTACAATGCCTGAATTCTGAACAGAATATACCGGATTTGGAAGAGCTCCCAACACCGTTCTTCCGGAGAGTTTTGCATTAGGGCTTCCGTCAGTATTTCCGGTTTTCGTATTTCCCTGTGCATGACCCGCCTTCAGAGCATCGCTTACCTTGTGAGCAGTCTGTGCCGCAAGGGTATCTTTGTTTGTCTTATTGTCGGCAGAATGGAACAAAGCGCGCTTGTCAATCTCCTTTTTACGAGGCGGTTGTGGGGTTTCTACATCTCCGAAATCATCGTTTATGGATTCAGGAGCCTCGTTGGCCTTGGTGCCCTTATGCTGAGCTTCCGATGCCTGGACAAGTTTTATATCCTTGGATGGATCTGCATTTACGGCTCTCGGCTGGGTTCCTGTCCTGATCTGTTTCGGCTTGAATGTCTCGCTTTCGGAGAAGTCTATCAGAATGGACTGTTCCTGAGGCGGTGGATATATGTATTTCAGTCCGCTGACTGCTCCGGCCCCCAATATACAAACATGCACAGCCACCGTAACTGTGATGCCTGTGATTTTAGCCAGTCTTTCCTGCCGTGCGCGTTCGTATTTGTAATGTTCCATACCTTTTTTATTCCGGTGATGTGGCCAAGATTACTTTATAGTGATTTCTTTTGGCTATATTCATAACCTGGACAACTTCCTTGATAGGGACACTCTCGTCTGCATAGATTGAAAATGTCGGATCCTCCTCAGTCTGCAGCAGTTCTACCAATTCGTCTTCTATCTTGTCAAAGCGGACAGGGGTCTTGTCTCCGTTTATATGATATGAGAAAGAGTCTGTGTCCTGATAGTGCTTGATGGAAACGCTGACTGTAGCTTTGGCGGATACCTGTCCTGTACTTTTAGGCAGCAGAAGCTTCAATGCATTCGGATTTACGAGTGTAGAAGTTACCAGGAAGAAAATCAGCAATAGAAACACAATGTCTGTCATAGAAGACATTGAGAATCCTGAATCTACCTTTGTATTTCTCTTGATTGCCATATTGTACCTGATTATTTGGCTGAATCTGCCGGTTCATGCAGAAGATCCATAAAGTCTATAGTGGTGCTTTCCATCTTGAAAACCAGGTCTGAAATCCTGGATGTAAGGTAGTTGTATCCGAAGTAGGCAAGAATGCCGACAATAAGTCCGCCGACAGTGGTTACCATTGCGGTATAGATACCTCCTGACAGAAGGGTTATATCAATGTTATTCCCTGCGTTTGACATATTGAAGAATGCCTGGATCATACCCATTACTGTACCAAGGAATCCGATCATCGGTGCGCCTCCTGCAATGGTTGCAAGCATCGGAAGACCTTTTTCAAGTCTTGCCACTTCTACATTACCCATGTTTTCCACAGCAGTCTGGATATCCTGTAAAGGACGTCCTATGCGCTCTATTCCTTTCTCTACAAGTCTGGCAATAGGAGAATCGTATTTCTGGCAAAGCTCTACGGCAGACTTTATTTTGCCGTCATGAATCAGACTGTGGATGTCTTTCATGAAATTCTTGTCTATCATGCTTGCCTTGCGGATCATCCAGAATTTTTTTCCGAAGATGTAGATCGCGAGGATAGAAAGAGCCAGAAGGACGAGCATCAGCCATCCGCCCTTGGCTGCCATCTTGATAAGGGAAAAAGTTACCTCTTGCTGCTGAGGAAGCATGTCACCGGCTACAGCGGCTGTGTCGATGCTGGACTGTAAAAGATTGAAAAGCATTGTCTTTATCTTGTATTTTTAGTTTTATATTCAATGAACTGCAAAAATAGACAAAAAATTGGAATTATTGATATCTGTCTTTTGCAATTTCAGCGAGCAATTTCAGCGAGCAATTTCAGTACTGCTGCTAATATGTGACTTCACTCAGGAATAGCGCGTTTCCAGGTACAGATTCTCCGGCATCGGAACGTTTTCCTGACAAAATAAGATTTTCGAACCATGCGTAGTCTCTTTTTCCGCGTCCGACATCTACGAGGGAGCCGACAACAGCTCTAACCATGTTTCTGAGAAATCTGTCCGCCCTTATGGTAAACACTATATAATCTCCTTCTTTGGCCGGGAACCCCATTTCTGCCACATGGACCGGGGAGTATGCTTTCCACCCGGCATGTGTAACCGAGCAGATTGAAGTCTTGTTGTTTCCTCCTGTTTTTTCAAAGCAACTGAAGTCGTGACATCCGAGCAGTAGTGATGCGGCTTCGTTCATTCTGTCTATATCCAGTGGGTAGCGGCAGTACCAGGAGAAATTTTCCATAAACGGGTCTTTTTTTCTGTGGATAAAATAATGGTATTCTCTGGATGTGGCTGAAAATCTGGCATGAAATTCAGATGAGGTTTGTGCTATCTCGTGAATGATGATGGATTTAGGTAGGATGGCATTCAATTTGTAAGCAAGTTTTTCTGCGTCGGGGACGGTCACGGAATCGTCTGTGTCGAAGTGGGCTATATAATTGACTGCGTTGACACCTGTATCTGTCCTTCCGGCTCCAGTTACGGTAGTTTCGGATTCCAGAAGCACTGAAAGTGCTTTCTGGAGTTCTTCTTGGATGCTTTTCTGATGCTTTTGGATCTGCCATCCGAAAAAATATGAGCCGTTATATGAAAACCGAATAGAATATCGCATACTTTGTAATGTGAAAATTTGTAACTTTGAAAGATTTTGTTTTGCAAAAATATTAAAAATTAAGACATAATTATATGGAGAGCGTGAACATTAAAGAACTAAATGACCGTATCCAGAAGGAAAGTTCATTTGTCGATATTCTCACTATGGAGATGGGAAAGGTGATTGTGGGGCAGAAATCTCTTGTGGAGAATCTCCTTATCGGACTTCTTGCAAATGGACATATTCTTCTGGAAGGTGTTCCCGGATTGGCAAAGACACTGGCTATTAACACACTTGCTTCGGCAGTCGATGCGAAGTTCAGTCGAATTCAGTTTACTCCAGACTTGTTGCCGGCCGATGTTATCGGAACATTGATTTATTCACAGAAAAGCGAACAGTTCCAGATAAGAAAAGGTCCGATTTTCGCCAATTTCGTGCTGGCGGATGAGATTAACCGTTCGCCTGCAAAGGTACAGTCAGCATTGCTTGAGGCTATGCAGGAAAGGCAGGTGACCATTGGTGACGAGACTTTCAAGCTTCCTGAGCCATTTCTTGTAATGGCTACACAGAACCCTATAGAGCAGGAGGGTACATATCCTCTTCCAGAGGCTCAGGTTGACCGTTTTATGCTGAAGGTGGTTGTGGATTATCCTAAAAAGGAAGAAGAGAGGATGATTGTCCGTATGAATAATACAGGCGAGTTTCCGAAAGCTTCTCCGATTCTTAAGCCGGAAGATATAGTACGTGCAAGGCAGGTTGTGAGGGATGTTTATATGGATGAAAAGATCGAGAGGTATATAGTGGATATCGTATATGCGACCAGAACTCCTCAGGATTATAATCTGTCCAAACTTTCAAGTCTTATTTCTTATGGTGCTTCTCCTCGTGCCAGCATATCTCTTTCAATGGCGTCAAAGGCGTATGCTTTTATAAAGAGAAGAGGATATGTAATACCTGAAGATGTGAGGGCTGTTTGCAATGAAGTGCTCCGTCACAGGATAGGATTGACATACGAGGCTGAAGCCGAGAATGTAACGACAGAGAATATTATAGCTGAAATAATAAATGCGGTAGAGGTTCCATAATGGAAAACAGAAGTGCAAATGACTTGCTCAGGAAAGTCAGGAAGATTGAGATAAAGACACGGGCTCTTTCACACCAGATTTTTGCCGGTGAGTATCATTCTGCCTTCAAGGGACGGGGCATGGCTTTCAGTGAGGTGCGTGAATATCAGTTCGGAGATGATGTGAGAAATATGGACTGGAATGTCACTGCCAGACTGAGGTCTCCATATGTGAAGGTTTTTGAGGAAGAGAGAGAGCTGACAGTGGTTTTGCTGATAGATGTCAGCCGGTCCGGTCTTTTCGGAACATCAGGAATGACCAAGAAGGACCTTATAGCCGAGATTGCGGCAGTACTGTCTTTTTCGGCCATTATCAATAATGATAAGGTGGGTGCACTCTTCTTTAGCGATAAAGTTGAGAAATTCATACCTCCAAAGAAAGGAAGAAGCCATCTGCTTCATATAATACGAGAGATAATCGAACTTCAGCCTTCTTCGGACCGAACTGATATCGGAGAGGCTTTACGCTATCTGACAAATGCTATAAAGAAGAGATGTACGGCGTTTGTCCTGTCAGATATGGTGGATGTACATAAAGACGGATCTCCGAGATATGAGGATGCCTTGAAGGTGGCGGCGAACCGTCATGATCTGTCAGTCATAGAAGTATATGATCCGAGAGAGAGGAATCTTCCCGATGTTGGACTCGTTCATATAAAGGATTCTGAAACGGGTGAATCAGCCTGGGTCAATACGTCCGGAAAAAAGACAAGGAAAATGTATACGGAGTGGTTCGATGCTGTTTCCCAGTCTGCGACACGACTCTTCAATAAATATAGTATTGACAATGTAAGCATATCCACAGACGAGGATTACGTCAAGGGACTTATGGCTTTTTTCAAAAAAAGATGATTGTCAACAAGAATTGAGATTATGAACTTTTTTTCATATTTGGCGGCGACGCTTTGTATAATAGTGGGTTTTATTCCGGCACAGGCAGGAAACAGTGGCTTGAAAACACCGGGAAGTTCGTTCCTAAAGCAGCTTCAGGAACGAGATTCTATTCTTGTTGCAGATCAGCTGAAGTACGGATTCCGCTTGGAAAATGTACCTGAAGGGACCGGATTTGCCCTGCCTGATTTTTCAAAAGGCTTCTGTGACAGTGTTGAGGTAGTATCTCCTATGCGTATAGATACACTGGAGTTCAGGAAAGGAAGGAAAGGTGCCCCCGGAACTTATGATCTGGAAGGAAGTATGGTTATCACTTCTTTTGATGAAGGAGAGTATTCCCTTCCTCCGTTGTCAGTGTTGAGACATTCTGCAGATGGAGTTATTGATACTCTGGTGTTTGAGCCTAAATCAATGACAGTCAAGTCAATGCCTGTAGATACAGCATCTTTCAAGGTGCATGATATAAAGGGTCAGGTGCGTTATCCTCTGACTTTCAGAGAATTGCTTCCATATATACTCTTTGCAGTATTTTTCTCCCTGATAGTATTTTTTATCGTACGTTATATACGTAAGCGCATGGCTGGAGGTTCCGGCGGCAATATGAAAAAGGAGCCGGCTCATATAGTGGCTTTGAGAAAACTGGATCATCTTAGAGGTAACAAATTATGGGGTCAGGACAAGCAGAAGTTCTTTTATTCTGGTGTGACGGATGCGCTTAGAGAGTATATGGTTTCCCGTTACGGCATCCCTGCAATGGAGATGACTACAAAGGAGATTTTTGACGGTCTTGTAGGAAAAGAAATTCCAGCAGACATTTATGTTGAAGTCAAGGAACTTTTTGAGAGGGCGGACTTTGTCAAGTTTGCAAAGTATGTCGCAGGTGAGGAGGAAAATGCATCCGCAGTTCCGGCGGCCGTACGTTTCGTTACACAGACATATCAGGCGGAACTTGATTCGGAGGCTGATGACAGTGCAGTCTCAGAAGACCAGACAGTTGAAACTAAACAGTGAATAGACGATGTTTTTTGAATATCCTGAAATATTGTGGCTGGAGATAGTGCCTGTATTGCTTATACTGCATTATCTGTATATTGAGTTGAGAGAGCGCAGACCACACCTGAGAGTTTCGGTTTCTATACCATGGAAGCTCTCGGGAGGCTCTGTACTTACGTGGGTCAGGCATTTGCCGTTTATCTTGAGGACCTTGGCCGTCATTATGATTATAATAGCCATTGCTCGTCCGAGATCTTCGGAAAAAATGGATAAGGTTGATACCGAAGGTATAGACATAATGCTTACGATGGACGTTTCCACAAGTATGCTTGCCAGGGATTTCAAGCCTGATAGAATCAGTGCTGCAAAGGATATCGCGATAGAATTCATTTCGCAGCGTCCTTCTGACAGAATCGGTATTGTCGTATTTGCCGGAGAGAGTTATACCCAGTGTCCTCTCACTACAGACAGGGCTACACTTATAAACCTTATGAAAGAGGTGCAGACGGATCTTATCGAGGACGGTACCGCTATAGGAAATGGTCTTGCTACGGCTGTAGCCAGGCTTAAGGATTCTGATGCAAAGAGCAGGGTGGTGATATTGCTTACTGACGGAGTGAACAACAGGGGGGAGATAACTCCGCAGATGGCTTCGGAAATAGCAAAAACCTATGGTGTAAGGGTATATACTATAGGAGTAGGAGCCATGGGAACCGCACCGTATCCTGTAATGACGCCATGGGGCGTGGATATCCAGAATGTTCGTGTGGAGATAGATGAGAAACTGCTTGAAGAAATAGCGTCAATGACTGGCGGAAAATATTTCCGTGCTACTGACAATACCAAGCTTATGGAGATTTACAGTGAAATCAACAAGATGGAGAAAGCGCGTACAACTATTGACAGTTTCCCTGTTTATAAGGAACTGTTCTCCATTTATGCCCTGATTGCGCTTGCCGCACTTCTTATGGAGTTGATTGTAAGGTTGTTTGTAATAAAAAGACTCCCATAACTGCAGGAGGAAGATGATATGATAAATTTTGCACAGGCGCAATATCTGTTTTTAATATTGCTTATTCCGTTATTCTTCGTATTGCAGGCAATAATGCTGCATCAGAAGAAGAAAAACATCCGCAAGTTCGGTGATGCGGAACTTGTACGTAAACTTATGCCGTCTTACTCCAAATCGAAAGGTTGGGCAAGAGTAATTCTGTTTTCTATAGGCTTTTTCTTTTTTGTAATAGGACTTTCAAGACCTCAGATCGGTGCGAAACTAAAGGAGCATGAAGCTAAAGGTGTGGAAATAATGCTTGCACTTGATGTTTCCAACTCTATGTTAGCCGAAGACTATTCTCCAAACAGACTGGATAGGGCCAAACTGGCGATTTCAAGGCTGGTAGATAAATTAAGGGATGATAGGATAGGTCTTATTGTTTTTGCCGGAACATCATTTGTCCAGTTGCCTGTGACTACTGACTATGTTTCTGCAAAAATGTTTTTAAGTTCTATATCGAATGAATCCATACCGGTTCAGGGAACAGCCATAGGTGATGCAATCAATACTGCAATTAGAAGTTTTAGCGCACAAAGCGAGAAAAGCCGTGCGATAATTATAATTACAGATGGAGAGAATCATGAAGATGATCCGGTTGAGGCGGCCAAAAGGGCTGCTGAAGCAGGAATACGTGTTTTTACTATAGGTGTAGGGTCTCCTGAGGGAAAGCCGATCCCTTTCAATGGAGAACTGATGAAAGACAAAAATGGTGAAATAGTCGTTACAAGACTGGATGAGGACGTGCTTAAAAAAGTCGCAGAGGCAGGCAACGGAGCGTATGTCAGGGCAGGGAACAGCGAATTTGGCTTAGCTCCTGTTGTTCAGAGTATAAAGAAAATGGATGAAGAAAAATTCAGTTCAGTTGTTTTCGAGGAGTTCGACGAACAATATATGTATTTCTTTGCCATAGCCTTGTTGTTTTTTGTCATAGAGATGCTTGTCGGAGAGAGAAAATCAAAAAAGCATTTGTTTAGCTGAAATATTTATCGTTGATATCGGAAGTTTTGAAAAATGAAAAGATCTGTATACATATTGGCTTGTTTGTTTGTTGCAGTCTTTTTTTGTCAGGCGCTTTCTGCACGGCAGATTCCTGACAGGAAAGATGTCAGGAGAGGTAATCGGGATTTCAAGAAAGAAAATTATAAAGAGGCTGAAATTGACTACAGGAAAGCCCTGGTAAAGGACTCCACTTCTTTTGCAGCCAATTATAACTTGGGAAATGCTTTATATAAGATGAATGACTTCCACCAGGCCGGTAAGGCTTATGCTGCCTTGAAGGCTTCGGCTGCAGATAATCCCGGTGCGTCTGATTTGTACTATAACATGGGAAATGTTTCTGTTCAATCCAAAGACTGGCAGTCTGCAGTAGATGCCTATAAGCAGGCTCTTTTGAGGAACCCTTCTGACCTTGATGCCAAGGAAAATTATATTTATGCCAGAAAAATGCTTGAAAATCAGCGGAATCAGGATAAAAATAATCAGGATAACAAGAACAATCAGGACAATAAAGACAATCAAAACAAGGACCAGCAGGATAATAAGGACAATCAGGATAACAAGGATGATAACAGAAATCAGGACAAAGAGCAGAACAAGCAGAATTCCCAGCCGCAGCAGTCTGAGTCAAAAATAACTCCGCAGGCAGCTCAGCAGATGCTTCAGGCGATTCAGGCAAAGGAAAAAGAGACTCAGGAGAAAGTTAAGAAAGAAAAGGCTCAGGCCCTGAAATCAAGACAGAAGGAAAAGAATTGGTAGTATTATGATGAAAAGACTTTTTGCATTTATAACTTGTTTCTTTGCCGTCATCGGAATAATGTCGGCTCAGAGTACATTGAGGGTTGAGGCGCCGAATGTAGTGGCAGCCGATGAACAGTTTACTGTGACTTTCATTATAGAAGGGGAAAATTCACCCTCTGAGTTCCAGTGGAGCCAGGGAAGCGACTTCCAGCTCGTCTGGGGACCGCAGACAGGAAGATCTACTAGCGTCCAGATTATAAATGGGAAAAGAACAAAATCATCACAGTTTACCTATACGTACATACTTATGCCAAAGCAGTCTGGATCATACACATTGCCTGCTGCTACGGCTAAGGTGAAAGGGGAGACTTTATCATCTTCTGAACTTGCCATTGAAGTGGTGGCAGATGCAACTTCGTCTGGCGGCAATGCCTCACAGTCATCAGGAGTGTCAAAGTCTTCGGCAGAAAGCCTGTCTGCGATATCGGAAGACGACTTGTTCCTGAAACTTACACTTGACCGGACAAAGGTGGTCGTCGGGGAGCCGGTAACTGCCACGCTCAAGCTTTATCAGAGAGTAAACATAGCTGGTTTTGAAGATGCCCGCTTTCCGGCATTCAACGGTTTTTGGAGTCAGGAAGTATCTGCACCTACCAATATTGAGTTCAAGCGGGAAAGCTATGATGGGAAAATTTATAATACCGCTGTCTTGAGAAGTTATATGCTGATACCTCAGCAGACAGGTGATATTACAGTTGATCCTGCTGAATTGGTATGTCTTGTAAATATCAGAGTGGCATCCAGTGGCGGAGCAAGCATATTTGACGGATTTTTCGATGATTACAGGACTATAAGAAAGAGAGTAACGACACCTTCCCAGACTATTCATGTTTCAGCCCTTCCGTCTGGGGCTCCTGCTTCTTTTGGTGGCGGAGTGGGGGATTTCAACCTGAAGGTCCGTATGAGCAAGGACTCCCTTACTACTCATGAAGCTTCCTCACTGATTGTTACTGTTTCAGGAAAAGGAAATGTGTCTTTGCTTAATGCTCCAAAAGTAAAGTTTCCTGCTGATTTTGAAGTATATGATACTAAAATATCGGAGCAAATGACACCAGGTTCCGGAGGAACGTCAGGAAGCAAGATTTATGAATTTCCGTTCATTCCGAGGAGTCACGGCAGCTTTACGATAGATCCGGTTCAGTACAGCTATTATGATATAAATTCAAGGAAATATGTCACCCTTTCCTCTGAACCTTTGTCGGTTATAGTAAGTAAGGGGAAAAGTCAGGATTCACCTGCTTCCGGTATAAATGTTCCTTCAATAAGCAGGCAAGGTGTCAAGAGTCTGGGAGAAGATATCAGGTATGTCCATACAAAACTGCCGTCATTTTCATCTAAGGGAGAGTTTTTCATTTCATCTGCTACATTTAAAATACTCGCTCTTCTTATTTTGCTGGCAGGAGTTGCTGTATGGTTCTTCTTCCGGAATATGGAGAAGCGTAGGGCGGATGTGGCCGGGATGAAGACTCGCAAGGCTACCAAGATGGCTCTGAAACGCCTTAAACTTGCAGATACTTATTTGAGGCAGAATCTTTATACCGCATTTTATGAAGAGCTGCATAAGGCTGTCGTTGGATTTGTTTCTGATAAACTGAATATGTCTGTTGCAGACTTTTCAAAAGAAAATATTTCTGAAAAACTTCTGGACAGTGGAGTTGATTCTTCATTGGTCGAATCCCTTATAGGCATCTTGGATGCATGTGAGTTCGCACGTTACTCTCCGGATTCTGGAAATGAAGCCATGCAGAGGCATTATCAGGTGGCAGTTGATGTAATTTCATCAATAGATTCAAGTATGAAGCCCAACAGAAAAATTTTTGACGGTATGAAAGGTAAAAAAAATAACAGTATAACTAATGCAGGCATGCTTTTCATTACATTCATGCTGGCATTCCCTTATATTTCTTCCGCGACTGCGGATTCTTATGTAGATTCGCTTTGGACTAAAGCTACGGAATCCTATGCTTCAGGAGACTGGAAGTCAGCTTTGGATACATATAGGTCAATAGATAAAATGGGACTTGAGTCAGCTGCTCTGTACTGTAATATCGGAAGTGCTTATTTCAAGTCTGACGAAGTGCCGCAAGCTATACTTTATTTTGAAAAAGCATTGAAAATTGACCCGTCCTATGCGGATGCAAGATATAATCTGGAAGTAGCGACTTCTGTTATTCAGGATAAGATTGATCCTGTTCCTGAATTTATTCTGGCAAGCTGGACAAAATCTCTTTGTTATATGCTTGATTCGGATGCCTGGGCTATTTCTGCTCTAATATTTCTGAGTCTTACAGTAGCATTTGTCCTTGTCTTCTTCTTGTCAGCATCAGTGGCAGCCAGAAAGACAGGTTTCGCTCTGTCTTTGGTTTTCATTTTATTCTCAGCCGGAGCTTTTTCCTTTTCTGTATGGCAGAAAAACGAATATATCAGAGCTGACAGTGCGATAATAATGGTTCCGGTTTCATCCGTGAAGAGTTCGCCTTCTGAAGACGGGTCCAAGGATTTGTTTATTCTTCATGAAGGGACCAAGATCAATGTCCTTGATTCAGTAGGGGAATGGCGCAATATTGAGTTGGCAGACGGACGTCAGGGTTGGATTCGTACTTCGGATATGGAAGTGATATAGTTTTGTTTCCAGTCCTATCTTCATTCGGTCAAGTTCAGCCTGGCTGGATGAAAACAGAAAAACGCCTGACGAAAGTCAGGCGTTTTTTGCTGGTGATCTGGTTGGGATTCGAACCCAAGACCCACAGCTTAGAAGGCTGTTGCTCTATCCAGCTGAGCTACCAGACCGATCCGTATTTTGCTTTGCTCTTTTAGCCATGGGAGCGTAAGCGGATGCAAAGATACAAAAAATTATTTTAATGTCAATAATTAATTGATGTTTTTAGTCTTTGCCACTACTTTTGAAGCTATTTCTATGCCTATTACGAGGCTGAAACCTATCAGAGCAAACAGGACTGCACCGCCGATGTGCATATTTACCTGCCCTGCAAACATAGTCGCAATATCTGCACCTTCTTCTGTAATGGTCTGTGCTTCAGGGAATTGTGATAATGTTACAGCTTCCATATTGCTCCATGGCCATACTTTTACCAAAGAGCCTATGATAAAACCGGCAAGAACCAGCAGTGTAGTCCTATGGAATCTTTTCAGCAGCCAGTGCAGGAATTTTGAAAAGGCGACTATGCCTATTGCCGCGCCTACCGCAAATACAGCAAGGATTATGAAGTCCATGGCTTCACCTTTCCCTGATACGATGTTTGCAATAGTACTCATCATGTATTCGTATTTGCCAAGGATAAGAAGAATGAAACTTCCTGATATTCCAGGCAAAATCATTGCGCATATGGCTATTGCGCCGCACAGAAAGATAAACCAAAGACCGTCAGGCGTCTTTGTTGGAGACAATGTGCATATTACGACTCCAAGCGCTATTCCGGCTATGAGTGTTATCACATCTTTTGTTTTCCATCCGCTGATTCCTCTTAATATGAATATGGAAGACGCTACTATCAGTCCGAAGAAAAATGCCCAGGTCTGTATAGGGTGGAAGTTTAGCAGATACTGCATCAGCTTTGCCAGAGACATGACGCTTATCAATATTCCGATGATCAGCGACAGCAGAAAGTTTCCGTTTATCTGTTTCCAGAATTGTTTTACCTTGCCGGTAAAAAGTAATTTAAGAGCTTCTGCGTTAATTGCGTTAATTGAGCCTACAAGATCCTCATAGATACCAGTCATGAAGGCTATTGTCCCTCCGGAAACTCCCGGAATTACATCTGCGGCACCCATACATATACCTTTTATGGTGACCATCAGATAATTGAAGAAATTTTTCATTTGCTGTTATTGTTCTTTTTGTTATATTACCTTATACTTTCAAGAATAGTCGTGACAGTGGAGAACAATTCAGAAATACCTTTGTCAGTATCGGATGATGCATGGACCACTATGTCATATTCATCGTAGGCAGATGTCTCCCCTCCAATCTTGAAGGTTGCAGGGAATGCAGCTGACAGTAATTTTACTGTGAAGTCACATCGTCCTGTCAGACAGATAAACAAATCTTTCTTCCTTGATAGAAGTTTTTCCGATTTTTCTTTAGAAAGGCGTCCGAACCAGTTCAGGTCATTCTTTGTAATCAGGCTTTCCTCAGTGGCTGCAGAAACTTTTGCCTTTCCACCTTTTGATGTGTCCAGGTATATAATTTCAAGTTCGATATTGTGAGCCTTGAAATAATCAAGTACAAGTTTTTCAGCTTTAGGGAATTCACCGCATCCTGCATTTATGAGTACGGCGGCACTATGGATGGACTTGATAGGCCTCATCCCGGTTTCAATGCCTGAAGCTGATTTCTTCAGACACTTTTTCCTGAATATGTTCTTGAATGTCTCAAACATAATATGGACTCCCGTAAGTTCATGACTGTTTCGAATTGGCGGCAATAATCTCCCGTATTTCCTGCTTTGCTGCTTTCCAGCGCGGGATATCAATCTTTGTACCAATGACTTCCACGACTTTTGCGGCGATTATGGACCCTACTTCACCGCATACTTTAAGCGGCATTCCGAGAGAGTGCGCATAAAGGAATCCTGCTGCGTATGTGTCGCCGGCTCCCGTAGCGTCAATGGTGTCTGCCGGCCATGCTTCTATGAAATGATATTCATCCCCGCTCTTGAGCATTGAACCGTCTTTTCCTATCTTTACGACTGCTATGTCGCAGTGACGTGCAAGTTCGTCAAGGGCTTCGCGTGGTTCCATTCTGGTGAACGCCTTTGCTTCACTTTCGTTGGCAAATACAATATCGACATATTTATCCACAATGTCATGCAGGAAAGCTTCATTTGATTCCACGACATTGTAGGAAGCCATATCAAGAGAAATGATGCATCCGGCTTCTTTAGCCATCTCAACAGCTTTGCGGATAAGACTTTGGTTCTGTACCAGATATCCTTCGATATGGAAATAGTCATATCCCTGAAAATATTCCGGTTTCAAATCATCTGGGCAAAGCTCGAGGGCTGCACCAAGATATACTGCGAAAGTCCTTTCTGCATTTGGTGCCGTGATGAAAACCATAGCTCTTCCAGAAGAGTTTACACCTTTGAAAAGAGTTGATCTTATGCCATACTGTTCCTGATCGCTCCTGAAAAGATGCCCCAATTCATCATCTCCAACTTTCCCTATGAACCCTGATTCCATACCGAATATGGCTGTACCTGTAATGGTATTTGCAGCGGAGCCTCCTGCCACATACTGTACGCCCATAGGTTTCAGAGTCTGCCATATCTTGTCCCCAGTAGCCATATCCACATGCTGCATACTTCCTTTCGGAAGATGGAACTCTTTAAGAAAAGTATCATCCGGAAGCACTGCCAGGATGTCGGTCAGTGCATTTCCCATTCCCAATATCGATTTCATCAAAAATCTGTTTTAATGCAAGTTAAACAACTTGCAAAGATAAGAAAATTAACGATAATTGGGATTTTTCCCGTTTTGTAATAAATTTGTATCTGGGATAATGCCGCGTGTTTGTTTTTCGGTCAGGATTAGCATATATAAGGCATTTATTCTTTGTTAAAACGGACTTTATATGAATGTTTCCAAATTTTTGAGATATATATTTTCCCTGTCGGTAGCTGTTGTCTTGCTCTGGTTCTCATTCAGGGAGGTGAAGTGGGATGATTTTATTTCAGGACTCAGGTCATGCCGTTGGGAGTTCATTCTTCTTTCCATGGCGGCAAGCATAGCGGCATTTTATCTCAGAGGTTTGAGATGGAGACAGACCCTTCTGCCAATAGATCCTACTACCACGCGTCTGACGACATTCAATGCAGTAAATATCGGATATATTGCAAATTTTGTATTTCCCCGTATAGGAGAATTTGTAAGATGCGGGTTTATAACTAAGAATTCGGCTTCTTCAGGCCGGGGACATGAAAAACTGGCTTCGTATGACAAGGTTCTCGGTACAGTTGTTCTGGAAAGAAGCTGGGATATGGTGAGTATGCTTTTCTTTTTGATTCTTCTTCTTGTATTCGGATGGAAACGGTTCGGGGAATTTTTCGTTGAGAAAATGTGGATTCCTCTGGAGCAGTCACTTAATTTCAGCCTTTGGTGGATTGCTGCGGTATTGCTGGCCGTGGTGGCCGTTCTGGTAGGGCTTGTTTTGGGATTCAGAAAGAAAAACCAGTTCTGCGGGAAGATATACAGCCTGGCTTCCGGACTTTATCAGGGAGTCATAAGTTGTTTCAGAATGCCTGACAAGTGGCTTTTCTTTGCATATACGGCATTGATATGGGGGCTCTACTGGCTTATGAGTGCTTCTACTATGTGGGCTCTTCCGGAACTGGACCAGCTTGGAATCGTGGATGCGCTGTTTCTAATGATAGCCGGAAGCCTTGGCTGGCTTGTACCTGTGCCTGGAGGCTTCGGAGCTTTTCATTTTGTAGTTTCAATGGCACTCAGTACCATATATGGAATACCATTCGAGCTGGGAATCATTTTCGCAACGCTTTCGCATGAGTCACAGGCTATAACAATGGCTCTTTGCGGAGGCGGGTCATATCTCTATGAAACACTCAGAACGAACAGAAAAACGATACGAAAATAGGAACGCTGACATCTGTCAAAACTCCGTTTATTATAGCTATTGGGAGTACTTTGTCCCCTGAAGCCTTGAGAATGACAGGAAGAGCTACGTCTATTGATGTAACACCTGCAGAGGTTATAGGAGCTAACGGTCCGAACCATTTGGCTATCAGTGGAGTACATGTCAGTGTCGTTATTTCTCTGAATACATTTGTCATAAGGGCTACTGTAGCGAGTTCTGCTGCCAGTTGGACACCTGCGGATGCTTCTTTGTATTCGGAAATCAGAACAGAGGAAAGTGAGTAGTAACCGAATCCGCTTCCTACTGCCATGCAGTCAAATACATTCCATTTGGCCAGAAGGAAACTGGCTGCAGCAGAAAATGACAATGTCCCGACAATTGTAGCCAACGGCACAAGAAGTATTCTCGGCCTTACACTCTTTATTATACTTTTCAAGTCAGGATTACATCCTAAACTGACACCTACAAGGAACATCAGTATGTACAGTATGTACATGGCAATATCATTGCCTAATGTTCCCCATTGTCTCAAATCAACCAGTCCAGTCCATCCGGCAATGCATCCGACAATGAAAATACCTACTACGATCAAACTTCCTTTCATACCTGCTTATCCTTAAAAAAGAATTTATATACCAACAATGCGCATATCGCGCTCCCCAATATACCTGCCACTGCAAGCAACAGGGCCTGAAGTCCTATCCCTGAAAGATTCTTTATTATTTCCTCATCTGTTCCTATCTTGGCTCCAAGGACAAACAGCATGGCATATATCGTTAAAGAAATTGCCTTTCCAGTATGGGCCAGGAATTTTACCTTCTTCAACAGAAAGCCAAGACCTATCCCTATAAACATAGTTAATATTATAGATAGCATACCGTAAATTTTTAGAGGCTGCAAAAGTACCAATAAAATCATGATGACAAAAATTTAAACAGAGTCCGGACAACTGGTGCTTACAGAAATTCTGACAATTTTATTTGGAACTAATTAAAAACCGATTATATTTGCGGTGTATTAGTAAAGTGATACACCGCGAAATTTATGCGTTTTGAAGCTCAGAAGTTATTCTGACAGCTTTTTGGTTTGCAGATGATATAAAACAGAAAAGTATGAGACAGATTGTTTATTTTATTGCAGTCATATTTTTAGTGGCACAAATGTCTTATTATGCTGAAGCGGGCTCTTCCGGAAGAAATTATTTCCGCAGTGGCTCGGAAGATAAAATTACTGTACTGAAAGGGAAAGTTCTTTCAGGATCGTCTCCTCTTGAATTTGTTACTGTCGCGCTTTCAGACTCCAGCGGTACTGTGATAGCGGGAGCTACGACAGATTCTGCAGGTGTTTATCGTATAGGATTCCCTTCCAGTGCAGGAGATTCCAGATATTTGAAACTTCTTTTTTCACTTGTCGGCTATAAAGACAAAGTTATGGTTTTCCCGGATTCAGGTATTTCCGGTCAGGGTACTGCAGATATTGTAAGTATTGCTTCTTTAGATGGTGGAGTTGCGGTGATTTCCCCTGTATCAATGGAGGAGGATGCCCGGATGCTCTCGGAAGCGGTTGTCTCAGGCAAGCGTGCGCTAGTGGAGCATCAGTTTGATAGGCTGGTCCTGAATGTGTCGGAACTCGCTGTAGCTCAGACTGGTGATGCACTGGATGTCTTGAAAAGCTCACCGGGGGTTACTGTTGATAAAGACGGAAATGTAAAACTTAACGGCTCCTCTGTAGCTGTGTGGATTGACGGAAGGCCGTCCAATATGTCAGGGGCTGATCTCGAGGCATTTCTTAAAGGCAGCGAAGGCTCTTCCATCGAAAAGGTGGAACTTATAACCAATCCGTCCGCAAAGTATGATGCAGAGGGAAGCGGAGGTATCATCAATATAAAGACGCGCAAGGCATTTATGAAAGGATTCAGCGGTTCGCTGAGGGCAAATTACGGAATGAGATTCTCTCCGAGAACTGTTTATTCCGGAGACTTTTCCGCAAATCTTATGTACAGGACTGACAAGACCAATACATCTTTTCAGTACAACCCTTCTTATGGAGAGTATGTCTATGGTGCTGATGAATGGAAAACATATGGTCCTGAAAACAGGATGCAGCAGGAAAGCAGCTCAATGAGCAAGACTGCCTACAATTCCCATCAGATACGCCTTGGAAATGACTGGAACATTTCCCCGAAAGATGTGTTGGGAGTGATTTTTACTGCTACGGTTACTCCGGACAACAGGACATACTACATCGCTCCCAATATAATTAAGGACTATATTGCAAGTGAGTCTGGAAGCAGGCTTCCGTACAGCGAGCTTTCCGGGCAGAACAAATCCGTTTCCAAAAATGACTACTATTCGTTGAATGTAAATTATACCAGGACATTCGACCAGTCAAAGAGTCAGGAACTTACTCTCAATGCCGATTATTGGAGGAACGGAAGCAGAAGCGAGAGAATTTTCAGAAACGAATATACTTTCATTTCACCCGAAGCAGCGGCGGCAGGTGTTGCAAGTGAGGGGTTTGACGACAATATGCGCAGGATTCTGGACTTGTACTCTTTCAAGGCGGATTATTCACAGTCATTCTGGAAGCAGACAGGCAGGGTAGAGGCCGGAGTGAAGGCTGCCTGGTCATCTACCAGAAACCGTTACGGCAAATACGGTTACGACTTTTCTGCAGGAGAACTGGACAAGAATGCCCGGCGCAATGACTTTGACTATGACGAGCAGGTGTATGCAGCCTATGTCAATTTAGCTAAAATGTTTTCTCCCAAATGGAATGCACAGATAGGCCTTAGGGGAGAATATACTCTTCAGGACGGAGACTGGCTTATGACTTCATCAGACGGGCGCAAGAGCCACAAGGAATATTTCGATGTATTCCCTAGTGCATTTGTAAGTTATCTTCCTTCTCAGAAAGTAGTTCTTACGGCCAATTACTCATATAGGATATTCTTCCGGAACTCTGTATACGCAGGGAAATATGGAACTTGAGCCATCCTATAACCACAACGTATCAATGACGGCTGTGCTTTTCAGCCGGCTTTCACTTACGGCAGGGTATAGCAGGACAAAGAATTTCAGTGATGTCCAGACTCCTATGGTTGATGAGAACGGAGTGATGGGGCTTGTCTTTTCCAATGCCGGAAACTATCAGATGGGGTATTTTTCAGCCTCGCTCTCTGAGCTTCCTCTTACCAAATGGTGGAATCTTACAGTCAGCGCCAATTACGGATATTCCGAGTTCAGAGCGTACAAGTCCGCTGCTACAGATGCTTTCGGCGGACACTCTTTCAATGCCTATCTCGCCACAACATTCTTTCTTCCGAAAAATTTCAAGTTAGGTGCTGACGGCTGGGTGATGACACCTATGTCAATGGGTTATTTCGATATGAAGGCAATGGGAATCCTCAATATGAGCCTTATCAAGACCATTTGGGACGGGAAGGGAACTATATCATTGTATCTTAATGATATACTTAATACCGGATCTACGGATATGCTTATAAAGAACAATGGTAAAGTGACCTATTCCCTTAGTCAGAAAATGTCAACGAGAGGCTTCCGTATAGGTTTTGCCTGGAGGTTCGGAACCGCATCCCAACAGAGCCGCCGCAATGTCGGGAAACTGGATGAAGAATCCCGCCTGTAGATACCGTCAGCCGAGTACAGGAATTTTATGTTGAAATATTAGGAATAGAACAAAAGTTTGCTAAATTTACAGGCAAATTATTAGCCTATGGCAGCTTTTCCGTACTATCGTCAGATGGATTCTATGGACTGTGGGCCTACTTGTCTTAAAATTATTGCAAAATTTTACGGCAAGAATCATAGTCTTCAGAGTCTGCGTGAGAAGTGCCATATCACAAATGCAGGAGTTTCTCTTGCCGGAATAGCGGAAGTAGCTGAAAATATCGGTTTCAGAACCATCAGTTTGAAAATTAAATGGGAAGTATTCAGGGATGAAATTCCTTTGCCCTGTATAGTATATTGGCAGCAGGCACATTTTGTAGTGGTATATGAAATCAAACGTCGTAAGAATAGATGTGAAGTGTTGGTTTCTGACCCGGCTATAGGTCTTCTGAAATATGATGAAGAGGATTTTAAGAAAGGCTTAGGCAGTCAATATGGCATAGTTCCAAAAATGACAAGGATGAGCTTGTCAGAAATCGTGTAGAAATATTAACCTCTTTAAATGTGATATTATGATAAGAACGGTCATTACACTATTAGTATCTTTTTTGTGTATTAGCATATATGCGCAGGACACAAATACGGATAAGAAAGTTGAAATCATCGGAAGAGTTACGACCGCTGCCGATGCTGAGATTGAAGGGGCTGTCATTGTCGCCACCGGTGTCGGCGGTGTTGCCGGAGCTACGGTTACTGATTCTACCGGAAAATTCACTGTTTCCGTAAGTCTTTGCGACAGTCTTGTCGTAGAAATTTCGCACCTTATTTATGAAGATAGGACAGTACTTTTGTCCGAGATTTCCGCACCGGTTGATCTTGGAACCATTATTCTATCAGAAAAAAAGGAGTCTATACAGGAAGCGGTAGTAACCAGCAGTTTCATCAAGATGAGAGGTACTGATATGCTTGTGGATGTCAAGGGAAATCCGGATGCAAAAGGCAAGAATGCTCTGCAGTTCCTGAATACTCTCCCGGGAATTAACGGTTTGCACATATATGGTCAGGGACTCTCAAAAGTATATATAAATGACAGGGAACTTAAGCTTCCTAATGATCAGCTCTACAGCTATGTTGCCAGTCTGAAGGCTGAAGATGTGCAGTCAATACAGATTGTGACCAGAAAAGGAGCCAAATATGAGGCCGGTCATAAGGGAGGTGTGATACGTATAAGGATGAGTAAATCAGATAACAAGAGGCTCTCCGGAACTCTTTCGGTCCCGGTTTCTGTAAATACCTATGACGGGGCAATAACGACAGATATTCCGTTCATGCTTAACTATACGAACGGAAAACTTTCTTCCTATACATTTGCGAGCTTCCACTATATGCAAAATGAGAATACAAACTCCAGACAGATTTATGAGAATCGGGAGGAATGGAGCAAATCAGACAGGACCTTTATGTCAATGATGCTGGATCAGAGCCTTATATATGACATATCAAAGCGACACTCCTTAGGCCTTGCCTTGAATGGCTTCTTCAAGCCTTTTGAAAGAGGAGGGGCAACGAGTTCTTCATATACGACAAACGATGAGATAACCTTGGGTACAGGAAATGCGACGCTTACATACGACTGGAATATAGGAGACAGAGGGTCGAATATTTCATTTGCCGGGGACTATATGTACAGCAGAGACAAATACACCAATATATATGAAAGCAGCTCTGATTATGAAAAAAACACTTCGGGCACTGACAAGAATACATATTCCGTAAAACTGGATGGAGAATATATCTTCAAGGACGAGATTTCGACACTGGGCGGAGGACTTTTCTACTTGGGAATGGATGCAGGCGAGGATTTCAGTCAGGCAAATGTGTCAAGCCGATTTGATTACAATGAAGCGATTTACGGAGCTTACGTAGATTTTTATTCTTCGTTTTTAGACGAATCCCTCGACCTTGAATTGGGACTTCGTTACGAAAGTTCCGATATTACGTGGAAGTATTCAGAAAACATAAATGACAGAGTGGGAAATTCTGACAGGCATAACAGCTTTTTCCCTACAGCATCACTTTCATACTTTTATCCTAATGGAAAGCATTATACATCATTGAGTTATGAGCGTTATATTGACAGACCTACCATGCTTTCATACGATCCTGCCACATATAGAAGCGGAGACTGGAAGTTTTCGCAGGGAGCCATTTACCTGAAACCGGAGTTTGAGAACAGTCTTTCTTTGACACATACTATTAACAGCAGCCATACCCTGTCGCTGTCATATATCTGGACCAAAGACATATATGAAAGAAAACGGAAACCTTATAGTGACGGAAGACAATGTAGGTTCTTCAAGGAAAGCTGAGCTCTATGCAAATACTAAATTCTGGCTTGTAAAGAAATGGCTGTACGCGCGTCTGACCGGAATATTTGACTATACAGGCTATATCAGTAAGGATTATGGCAACACTGATACATTCAATGCATATCTTTTTGCCAACCTTAATCTTTATCTGCCTAAGTCTTGGGCAATAGGCGTCAGCGGACACTATAGGTCGCCCAGCCTCTCCCCTACACAAAGGTATTCACATAGATATGGACTGGATGCTGCAATAAGCAAGTCGATAAATAAAAAAATCACACTGTCTCTCAGTGCGAGGAATATACTCAACAACGATTTTACGATGACATCAAGAATAAGCGGTGTGAATTACGAATATACCAAACACAGTAATTTCAGTACGGTAACACTAACATTTGCCTATAACTTCGGTGTGTCCAACTTCTATGCAAAGAAGGCACACGGCAACAGTGATGTGCGTGAAAGAAGCAGCGGGAGATAGGCTATACCTTAAAATGAACTTTATTATGGAGTAAGCCGAAAAGCCATTGCCATTCTCTCTCCCGAAGAAAGGAATAACACTTTAGGAGGAGAAATAAATGATGTAAGCAGAGCAAATGAAGAATGTTCTAACAATGAGGTTTGCAGGCGTAATGGTTATTGCGCAAATAATAAAGGCAAGTGCATTGGGAATGGTCGGTGTGTAGATGATATTATCATTATACCTCCAACAAACCCGGCAAATTGTTTTTGTCAAGTTTAGTGAAACTTAGTGTTTCGCGATTTTTTCTATTAAAGCGTTGAAATGAAGGAGATTAGTGACATGTCACTAATCTCCTTCATTTCAACGTGAGTTCGACAGGGCAGTGGTCGGAGCCGAAGATTTCGTTATGGATGGATGCTCCTTCAAGCCTGTCTTTCAATCCTTTGGAGACAAGGAAGTAGTCAATGCGCCAGCCTGCGTTCTTCTCTCGTGAACGGAATCGGTATGACCACCAGGAGTAAATCCCTTCGGCATCAGGATAGAAGTGACGGAATGTATCCGTAAACCCGCTGTCAAGCAGTATTGAAAACTTCTCCCTTTCCTCATCGGTGAACCCTGCGTTCCTTCTGTTGGTCTTAGGGTTCTTGAGGTCTATTTCCTTGTGGGCTACGTTGAGGTCACCGCAGACAATTACCGGTTTCGTCTTTTCCAGAGAAAGGAGGTAGTTTCTGAAGTCATCCCCCCATTTCATCCTGTATTCCAGCCTGGCCAGTTCATCCTGCGAGTTCGGTGTATAGACATTCACCAGATAGAAATCTTCCATTTCCAGGGTTATTACCCTGCCTTCGTGGTCGTGCTCGTCTATCCCTATGCCGTAACTTACTGACAAAGGCTCTTTTCTTGTGAAAATGGCTGTGCCGGAATATCCTTTTTTATCTGCATAGTTCCAGTATGACCTGTATCCCTCGAAGACGGCATCCAGCTGTCCTGCCTGCATTTTGGTTTCCTGAAGGCAGAAGAAGTCGGCGTCAAGAGTCTTGAAACTTTCCTGAAAACCTTTTGTGTAGCAGGCTCTAAGCCCGTTTACATTCCATGATATGAATTTTAAAGGCTCCATTCTGTTCCGTCTTTTGTGTTCCTTGAGAGTGTCGCGGATTCTGTCGCTGGCAGCCCAGTCTTTGGCTTCCTTGGCAGCCTTGCGGCTTTCAAGTACCATTCCCATAAGTCCGTCAATCACTTTTTCCGCCTTTCCGCCTGCCGCTTCCTCATCTACGAGTCCTAAAACTCCGGAAACGATATCGTCAAACAGTCTGAGAAGTGCTGTCAGGTCGTTTTTGTCAAATGTGCGTTTCTTGTCCTTGGCTGCATTGATGAGTCTCACTGCATCAAACAGCTGGGCTACTGCAACAGGTGTATTGAGGTCATCGC
The DNA here is from genome assembly GCA_937890845.1 of uncultured Bacteroidales bacterium. Lineage (GTDB taxonomy): Bacteria > Bacteroidota > Bacteroidia > Bacteroidales > UBA932 > Cryptobacteroides. The sequence continues at coordinate 48,700 of CALADR010000255.1, forward strand.
AGAGTGCTTCATATACTTTTTCGCAGATAGCATTGACTTCGGCAGATGCGCTGTTGCAGACCTCCGGTGCGACATCGGTTATGAATTCGCCGTATGAAAGTGCTGATGCACTATGGCCGCCTGTCCCTTTTACGTCAGATGATATTCCTGCAGACGCAGCCATTTCCCTCAGGTCTTTTGCTGCCTGCATTATTTTCCTGTATCCTTTTTCCGCTGCCTGAAGTGCTTCGTTGCTGAAGTCCAGAGTGCTGCGGTAGTGGGCCTGAAGAATGAAGAAACGGATGGTCATAGGGCTGTATGCCTGCTCAAGAAGCTTGTGGGTTCCTTCAAACAGTTCCTGTAGGGTGATGAAGTTGCCCAAGGATTTTCCCATCTTCTTTCCGTTGATGGTTATCATATTGTTGTGCATCCAGTATTTCACTCCTCCTGTGCCTCTTGATGCAGTGTTCTGCGCAAGCTCGCATTCGTGGTGAGGGAACATAAGGTCCATTCCGCCTCCGTGTATGTCAAACTCTGTTCCCAGGTACTTTTCGCTCATTGCGGAGCATTCCAGATGCCATCCCGGGAAACCTTCGCTCCAAGGAGACGGCCATTTCATTATATGTTCAGGTGAAGCCTTCTTCCACAATGCAAAGTCGTATGGCGCGTGCTTGTCGCTCTGTCCGTCAAGCTCCCTTGTACCCTCCTTTGTCTCGTCAAGAGTCCTTCCTGAAAGGATACCGTATCTGTGGTCCGCATCGTACTTCCTTACATCAAAATATACGGACCCGTTGCTGATGTAGGCATAGCCTGAGTCAAGGATTTTCCTTACAAGGTCTATCTGCTCGATTATATGGCCTGATGCCCTCGGCTCGATTGAAGGCGGTGCTACATTCAGCATCCTCATGGCTTCGTGGTAGCGTAGCGTGTATGTCTGCACCACTTCCATAGGCTCCAGCTGCTCCAGTCTTGCCTTTTTTGCGATCTTGTCTTCTCCTTCGTCGGCATCGTGCTCAAGATGCCCTACATCTGTTATGTTCCTGACATAGCGTACTTTATATCCCAAATGTCTGAGAAGGCGTACCAGCACATCGTATGTAACTCCAGGTCTTGCGTGTCCCAGATGGGCGTCGCCATAGACAGTCGGTCCGCATACGTAAAGTCCCACGTGGTCCTTGTTTATCGGCTCGAAAAGCACTTTCATTCTGGAAAGCGTATCAGTTATATAAAAATTTCTCATATCTGCTGCGTTGAAAATAAGTTTCTTATGTGTGTTTGAGCGCTTTTTTGCACAAAAATCTCAAACATACAAAGTTACGATAAAAATTGAAAACAAAACCCCTTTCCATATCTTTTTCAAGAAGAGGAAAGGGGCTGGAAATGTCATTCCTGATTTTCAAATGCCTGGCAGGGCCTTATGAGGCTTTATTTGCCAAATGAATATCCGTGAGTTGTCAGCAGGGAGGTTTCAAATCCTGTTCCTTCTCCGATATTGTATTCTATATTTCCCCGGTATCCCTGGCTATAGTATATACTGCCTCTATCTCGATCTCTTGCTGCCAATACAGTTGCTGCAGATAGCAACAGTGTTACTATTATCATTACCTTCGGAAAGTCGCAGGAAATGTGAGGAAAAATCATTATATTTGCACGATTGTTTTCGGGCGTAAAAACTTGCGCCTTGCAAAGATGCGGAATTAATAACTATAATATATGAAAGTAGCAGTCATTATGGGGTCTTCAAGCGACTATGATATTATGTCGCAGGCTATTCAGGTTCTTGAAGAGTTTGGAGTAGAATACGAAAAGAAAGTCATCAGCGCACACAGGACTCCCGATCTTATGTGTGAATATGCAAAGACGGCAAAGGAACGTGGCATAGGGGCTATTATAGCCGGAGCCGGCGGAGCTGCCCATGTGGCAGGAGTAGTGGCCGGTATGACGACGGTTCCTGTGATAGGTGTTCCTATCCAGACCAAGGCTCTGGGCGGAATGGATTCGTTGCTTTCGATTGTGCAGATGCCTGGGGGAATACCGGTGGCGACTATGGCTATAAACGGTGCTAAGAATGCAGGCCTTTTTGCCGTACAGATTCTGGCTCTCAATGATGAGGCTCTGTCGGAAAAACTTGAAGGCTACAGAAAGTCTCAGACACAGAAAGTGCTTGATACGGTAATATAAAAACAGTCAGTGATGATGTCGGGTGGCGTGGAGCTTGTTATTGAAAAGCTTTCATACCACCTTTCGTCTTTAATTATACCTTATCTTTTGCAAGTAGTGTTTATTACTTGCGAAACTTGAGATAGAGATAGAACAATAAGTCAAAACAATAATATTTGGTAATCGGATATGAAGAATTATCGTGTTTTCGTAGAGAAGTATCCCGAGTTTCAGGTTGAGGCCAGAAGTCTGATGAATGAGTTGAATGAAAATCTCAGACTTTCGCTCAAGAGTCTCAGGCTGCTTAATGTCTATGACCTTTTCGGGTTTACACCTGAATTGCTTGAAAAAAGCCGCTACAGCGTTTTCGGAGAGATTGTTACCGACAAGGTTTCTGATGAGTGTGACCTTGAAGACAAGAAATATATTGCCGTGGAGTACCTTCCGGGGCAGTTTGACCAGAGAGCCGCTTCTGCTGTGGATTGTGTGAAGCTGATCGAGCCTGATGCAGATGTGCATATAAAGAGTTCAAAGCTTCTCATCCTTGACGATGAGGTCTCTCAGGAGGATATAGAGAAAATCAGGCATTATTATATCAATGCAGTAGAGTCTCGTCAGAAGGATCTTTCAAAACTTTCCGACACAGAACAGGCTCCGGTAGCCCCGGTTCCTGTACTTGAAGGACTTTCTGCCCTTAAGGAGGAAGAACTTGCTCCATATTGCAAGAAAATGGGACTTGCCATGAATGCAGACGACCTGAGGGAAGTCGTGAACTATTTCAGCAAGGAAGGCAGGGATCCGTTTGAGACAGAACTCCGTATTCTCGATACTTACTGGAGTGACCATTGCCGTCACACTACATTCACCACTGAACTGGAGGAAATAGGTGTGGAGGAATCATTCATAAAGGAGGAAATTGAAGGTACTCTCAACCTTTATCTGAAGATGCGCAAGGATCTCGGACGTGAGAACAAGGGCCTTAACCTTATGGATATGGCCACAATAGGTGCGAGGTATCTGAAGTCAAAAGGCCTTCTTGACGATATGGAGGTTAGTGAGGAGAACAATGCATGCAGCATATATGTTGATGTTGACGTTGATGGGGAGATTGAAAAATGGCTCCTGCAGTTCAAGAACGAAACTCACAACCATCCTACTGAGATTGAACCTTTCGGAGGTGCTGCGACTTGTCTAGGAGGAGCTATCCGTGACCCTCTCTCAGGAAGAAGCTATGTCTATCAGGCAATGAGGGTGACAGGAGCAGGAGACATTTACCAGAGCGTGGCTGACACTATACCCGGAAAACTGCCGCAGAAGGTGATAAGCCGCAAGGCAGCTGCAGGATATTCGAGCTATGGAAACCAGATCGGTCTTGCCACTACCCATGTCCGTGAAATATATCATCCGGGCTATGTTGCAAAGCGTCTTGAGGTAGGTGCTGTTGTCGGAGCTGTGAAGGCGGAGAATGTGCGTCGTGAAAGTCCGGCTCCTGGAGATGTTGTTCTTCTTCTTGGCGGCAGGACGGGCCGTGACGGAATCGGAGGAGCTACCGGATCTTCTAAAGAGCATACGGAAGCATCGCTCGAGACTTGTGGAAGCGAGGTTCAGAAAGGTAATGCTCCTGAAGAAAGAAAACTTCAGAGGCTTTTCCGTCGTCCTGAAGTTACAAGGCTTATCAAGAAATCTAATGACTTCGGAGCAGGCGGTGTGAGTGTAGCCATAGGCGAGCTGACAGACGGCCTTGACATATATTTGGACAGAGTCCCTGTAAAATACAACGGGCTTAATTCTACTGAAATTGCTATCAGCGAGTCTCAGGAAAGAATGTCAGTTGTAATAGAGGCAGCTGACAGAGAAGAGTTCGAAACATATTGCCGCAGCGAGAACGTTGAGGTGACACATGTCGCTGACGTCACTGACAGCAGAAGACTCCGTATGTACAACGGCGGAAAACTGGTCGTTGACCTTTCACGTGAGTTTATCGACAGCGCAGGAGCAAAACATTATGCGAAGGCAGTTGTCGGTGCTGTAGAAGACAAAAATCCTTTCGAAAGGGAGGTAAAAGGCTCAAATCTTAAGGAAAAGATTTTTGCAGACCTTATGGACAGCAATGTCACTTCACAGAAAGGTCTTATAGAAATGTTTGACTCTACTATCGGACGTTCTACAGTTCTTATGCCGTTCGGAGGTTGTCTCCAGACTACAGAGACTCAGGTGTCTGTGCAGAAACTTCCTACTGACGGATATACTGATACAGCCAGCATAATGGCCTTCGGATACAACCCGTACATCTCTACATGGAGCCCTTATCATGGTGCTGCATATTCTGTTGTAGAGGCTTGTGCAAAGGTGGTTGCTGCCGGTGCGTCATACAGAAAGATGAGATTTTCATATCAGGAGTATTTCGAGAGAATGACGTCTGACCCTAAGTCTTGGGGCAAGCCGCTCAGCGCCCTTCTCGGAGCCATAAAGATGCAGGTAGCTCTCGGTCTGCCTTCTATCGGAGGAAAAGACTCTATGAGCGGAACATTCGAGAATATCAATGTGCCGCCTATGCTTATGGCATTCGGTATCACTACTGTGAAGGCAGGAACGGTAATTTCTCCTGAACTGAAGTGGGAGGGTAACAGACTTTACCTGGTGCGCCATACTCCGCTTGCAGACAGAATGCCTGATACAGAGCAGCTCAAGAATAATTTCGATTATGTTACATCACAGATTGAGGCTGGAAATATAGTTGCCGGATATGCAATCGGCTTCGGAGGTGTAGCGGAAGCTCTCTGCAAAATGTCTTTCGGAAATGCTTTCGGCGTGGATGTAAAAGTATCGGAGGAAGATCTCTTCAACTACAGTTACGGATCCATCCTGGTAGAGTCAGAGAAAGAACTTGATTTCCCAGCTGCGGAATATCTTGGAACAGTTACATCCGGCGAGGACGGAATGCTCCATATCAACGGAACATCCATCTCCATTTTCGAACTTATGGATATCAACGGAACCAAGTTCTCGAAAGTTTATCCGGATTCTTGCGAGCCGTTCCACAAGGCTGTCATGCCGTCAGGAATGAACGGAGTAAAGCCTTTCAAAGCAAAGAAAACCGATCTTAAGTATAAGGGTGAGCCTGTTGAAAAGCCGGTAGCATACCTTCCGGTATTCCCTGGAACAAACTGCGACTATGATACAGCAAAGGCTTTCCGCAAGGCTGGTGCAGAAGTTAGAATGAGCGTATTCTGTAATCTTACTCCGGAAGATGTCTTCCGCTCTATTGCCGAGATGAAGAAAAATATTTCCGAGTGTCATATTCTCGCTCTTTGCGGAGGTTTCTCTGCCGGTGACGAGCCGGACGGCAGCGGAAAATTCATTGCAAATGTATTGAACAACAAGGAGATTGCAGCAGAGATACATGCACTTCTCGACAGAGGCGGTCTCATCCTCGGTATCTGCAACGGATTCCAGGCGCTTGTCAAGTCCGGACTTCTTCCATATGGAAGACTCGGCATGGTTACAAAGGATTCTCCGACATTGTTCCGCAATGACATTAACCGTCATATCTCACAGATGGTGACAACAAGAGTTGCGACAACCAATTCGCCTTGGCTATCAGGCTTCACCATAGGAGATCTTCATACCATAGCTGTCAGCCACGGAGAAGGAAAATTTGTTGTAAGCGAAGAATTTGCAAAGGAACTCTTTGCAGAAGGACAGGTTGCATTCCAGTATGTGGATCCTGTTACTGAAGAGGTTACCATGGAGTCTCCATACAACCCTAACGGATCATACTATGCCATCGAAGGAATCATCAGCCGCAATGGTCAGATTCTCGGAAAGATGGGACATACGG
>CALADR010000256.1 GCA_937890845.1 uncultured Bacteroidales bacterium
TTCATATTAACATCCTTTGGAAGATAATAAAACAAATCTCCCGTCCCTGCTACGCTTTCGCGTGTGTCGACCGCAAAGTAGTTACGGATGAAACCATAGAATTTGAAATGGTTCTTAAACTCTTTTTTTACACCGGATTCGGCATTTGCACCGAATGCAGGAAGCAGCATGGCAGCTGCTGCAAACAAACTGATTATTTTCTTCATACAAGTTTAGATTACATCAGCCCGGCCACACTGAAATGCAGGCCGGACTGACGAATGACAAGCAAATATAAGAAAGATTTGCCCGCCGGATATGCATTTTGACCGAAATTTGTCGAAAACCTCCGGTTTTACATCAGATTCCGACAAATATAAGCAGTACATAGCCAAGTGCGAAACCTATGACGCCTATCATAAGGCCTATTTTTGTCATATCCTTTGTTGTCAACAATCCTGTAGAATGAGCCAGGGCATTCGGAGGAGTACTGATAGGGAAAAGCATTGCAAGTGATGTCGCAAGAGCCACTCCCACCAATAAAGTCTTCACTCCGCCCAGCGCATCCAGATTTTCACCCATTCCTATACCTACAGCACTCAGAATAGGAACTATCAGACTGGCAGCGGCAGTATTCGAAATGAAATTTGACAGGAAATACCCCAAAAATCCAGATACCAGAATAACAATTACAGGCAGCCAGTTGCCGAATGGGATAGATGCCACCAGATGCTCCGCAAGTCCGGTACTGTTCAAGGCTACTCCAAGCGCAAATCCGCCTGCCACCATCCACAGCACACTCCAGTTTATATCACGGAGGTCTTCCTTTCCAATAATTCCGGTGACACAGAAGACTCCTACAGGAATCATAGCCACTACATTGGAATTTATGCCAGTCTTTTTCTCGAACATCCAAAGCAGAATAGTAACGGCAAATGTCACATATACCAGATATGTTTTCCAGTCTTTCTGTGAGGTACCTTCAATTTTCAACTCTATAGTCTTCTGCTTGAACGGAAAAAGCCACAAAAGCAACCCCCATGAAATCAGCAGCATGACTATAACATAAGGAACCATAAGCGCCATCCATTCTCCGAAGCCTATTCCCATGTGCAGTGAATCATTAAGATACTGCAGAGCTATGGCATTTGGAGGGGTTCCGATCGGAGTACCTATACCACCGAGATTGGCGGCAACCGGAATGGCAAGAGCCAGGCCTATGCGTCCCTTTCCGTCAGCAGGCAAAGTCTTCAGCACCGGGGCCAGAAAAGTAAGCATCATTGCCGCAGT
>CALADR010000257.1 GCA_937890845.1 uncultured Bacteroidales bacterium
AGTAGCACATTTCGCCTCCATTCGAGTGCCCGCAACAAAAGATATTGTCTTGGCACAAACCGTATTCCGAAGCGATATGACGCGCAAGCCTGCAGATAAAATCCACATCATCAGTCTTCAAATCCTTCTGAAACGGATAACCTACATTCCAACAACTTTTTCCTCGGCCGTCAGGATGGCCTTGCGGATAACAGACAGCGAAGCCATACTTGCGTGCTGCTTCTCTCATCCCGAAACTGTCGGGAGACGGCTTTCCCCCATAACCATGCATCATCATGACCAAAGGTGAGCCTTCTGCCAAAGAGTCCGGAACAAAAATACGATAATATCTCTCCAGCCCTTTATGCCTGAAAGTATAAAGACTGTCTCCATCAGCCTTGTCTGCAGCTGATAACAAAACCGGCAACGCAATAAAAAACAATACTGCCAAAATAAGATTCGTATAGATATGTTTCATAAGTCGAATTTACTACAAAATTAAGTCTGTTAGTCGCGACGTGCTCCCATAGCTATGGAAACATAATAAAGTAGAGTGGCAAGCGAACCTACTGCCGCTATCACATAAGTATAGGCAGCCCATTTAAGAGCATCGACAGCCATCGGTGAAGTTATACTGTCAGTCACTCCGGCATTTCTGAGCCATGCTACAGCTCTCTGGCTGGCATTGACCTCAACAGGAAGTGTTATTACACTGAAAAGTGTAGTCATCGCAAAAAGCGCGATTCCGAACCACAGAAGTCCTGGCACCGAATTGACCATGATAATTCCGAGAAGGAGTATCCACTGTACGATATTGGATGCAAAACTTACCACCGGCACAAGCGCAGACCTCATTTTCAAAGGAGCATAGCCTACGGCATGCTGTACAGCATGTCCGCACTCATGAGCCGCCACAGCAGCCGCTGCCACAGAGCGGCTTCCATAAACACCTTCACTGAGAGCTACTGTCTTGGTTGCAGGATTGTAATGGTCGGTAAGCATTCCTCGTGCAGGTATAACCTTTACATCATAGATTCCATTGTCATTAAGCATTTTCATAGCGACCTGAGCCCCTGTCATCCCGCTTGGAAGAGGAACTCTGGAGTATTTTTCAAATCTGCTCTGCAATCTGTTCTGGATGATGAAACTCAACACCATCACCACAATAAAAATAAGCCAAATCATAATTTCAGTTCATTATCATTTAAACAATCTTCAAATATAGTCTTTTCCTCATTCGCAGAAAAGTTTTTCACTACCGCGGAATGACTTCAACAAAAAACAAGCCTTGTCCTGCCGTGTCAGCATTTCCTGCCAAAATTTCAGTGTATTGTTCTTTTTTCTATATTTGCATTTCTTTGCGCTAAAATTTTAGAAATGGGAAAGGACAATGATTTTTCAAGACTGGAAATAAACCTTCCGGGATGTCTTGAAAACTATAAATATTTCAGAAGCAGACTAAACGACAGCACCAAACTGCTCGTTCTGGTCAAGGCAAACGCTTATGGACACGGAGCGGTGGAGTTTGCAGATATGATG
>CALADR010000258.1 GCA_937890845.1 uncultured Bacteroidales bacterium
TCGATTTGAAGAACTCGGTTACTAAAACAACTTCTGCATTCTTCGAGCCGGCACTGGACTATGTAGTATGTAAAATCCCTCGCTGGGATCTCTCCAAGTTCCATGGAGTATCACGCAAGATCGGCTCCAGCATGAAGAGTGTCGGAGAGGTGATGTCTATAGGCCGTACATTTGAAGAGGCTATACAGAAAGGTCTCAGGATGATCGGTCAGGGAGCACACGGATTTGTCGGCAACAAGGAACTTAAGGTCGCTGATGTGGATGAGGCTCTGCGTGAGCCTACCGACAGCCGTATATTTGTCATTTCCAAGGCAATGAGGGCCGGATATACTGTAGATCAGATTCATGCCCTGACAAAGATTGACAAATGGTTCCTCGAGAAACTTGCCAGACTGGTGCGCACATACAACTCAATGCAGGAGTATGAAAACTGCGAAGCTATGCCAGTAGAGCTTCTTCTTCAGGCCAAGCAGCAAGGATTCTCTGATTTCCAGATAGCAAGAGCCATCTACAAGGACAAGATTGACAACGAGCAGGCCCAGAATATGGTAAGGGTCTTCAGAAAGGCTCATGGAATAGTTCCATGCGTAAAACAGATAGACACCCTTGCAGCAGAGTTCCCTGCACAGACAAATTACCTGTACCTTACTTACAACGGTAATTTCAACGATGTGAAATACTTGCATGACCATAAGTCTGTGATAGTCCTCGGCTCAGGAGCTTACAGAATCGGTAGTTCGGTAGAGTTTGACTGGTGTTCGGTCAATGCTCTCCAGACTATACGCAATGAAGGCTACAGGGGAGTGATGATCAACTACAATCCTGAGACAGTATCCACTGACTACGACATGTGTGACAGGCTCTACTTCGATGAACTTACATTCGAAAGAGTTATGGATATATATGAGCTCGAGCAGCCTCACGGAATGATAGTTTCTGTAGGTGGCCAGATTCCTAACAACCTGGCTCTCAGACTCGACCAGAGCGGAGTTAATATCCTTGGAACCAAGGCGTCATGTATTGACAAGGCTGAGGACAGACACAAGTTCTCTTCTATCGTCGATGCTTTGGGCATAGACCAGCCTAAGTGGAAGGAACTCACTACTCTTGATGATGTGAATTCTTTTGTTGACCAGGTCGGCTATCCTGTTCTTGTGAGACCGTCATATGTGCTTTCAGGAGCAGCAATGAATGTCTGCTATAATGAAGACGAACTCAGACGCTTCCTTTCTCTCGCATCTGAAGTTTCAAAGAAGCATCCTGTGGTCATAAGTGAGTTCATGCAGAGATGCAAGGAGATTGAGTTCGACGCTGTGGCTGACTGTGGAGAAGTGATAGCTTATGCCATTTCAGAGCATATTGAGTTTGCAGGTGTCCATTCCGGAGACGCTACCATACAGTTCCCTCCTCAGAAACTTTATGTTGAGACTGTCAGAAGGATCAAGAAGATTGCAAAGAAAATCGCTGCAGCCCTTGAGATTTCAGGACCTTTCAACATCCAGTTCCTTGCCAAGGAAAATGCCATTAAGGTCATAGAATGTAATCTCCGTGCATCAAGAAGCTTCCCGTTTGTTTCAAAGGTGCTTAAAATAAATCTTATCGAGCTTGCTACAAAGGTAATGCTCGGCAAAAAGCCTACGCCTCCGCGCAAGAGCGCTTTTGATCTTGATTATGTAGGAATCAAGGCTTCCCAGTTCTCGTTCTCTCGTCTGCAGCAGGCTGACCCTGTGCTTGGAGTGGATATGGCATCTACTGGTGAAGTTGGATGTATAGGAGACGATTTCAATGAAGCCCTCCTTAAATCAGTTCTTTCAGTAGGCTACAGGATTCCATCGAAGAATATCCTCATTTCTTCTGGAGATGCTCTGCAGAAGGCTGATTTGCTTGGAGCATGCAGACTGCTTGCTGACAACGGTTATGTGCTTTATGCTACTGCCGGTACATATAAGTACCTTGTTGAGAATGATGTTCCTGCGGTACGTGTCCTCTGGCCTAGCGAATGTGATGAGCCGGCTCTTGCAGGGGAGTTCGAGTCTGCGCTGAAGATGCTTCAGGACAAGGAGATAGATTTGGTGGTAAACATACCTAAGAACTTCTCTACAGCTGAACTCAGCAACGGTTACAAGATCAGGCGCGCAGCTATCGATTTCAATATTCCGCTCATAACAAATGCGCGTCTTGCTACGGCTTTCATCCGTGCATTCTGCGCAATGGACGCCGATGATATCCAGATCAAGCCTTGGGATCAGTATTGATTCCCTGACTTGGTATAGCAGTCTAAAAAATAGTATGTATAAATGGTGATTTTGCAGTCATCGTAATGATAGAATCCGGATTTGCCTTTTGTCCTTAAAAGACGAAAGCTTGTCCGGATTTTGCAAATTAATAATAACTGATAACCAATTATAATCAAGAATGAAAAGAAAACTTTTTTTGCCAATGTCACTGCTGGCCATGACATTGTTTACACTGTCTTGCAGCCAGGAGAAGAAACTTCCCAGAATAGCAGTGGCCGGTATCCACATCGAGTCAAGTACATTTTCACCTGCCTTGAGCACTGAAAAGTCTTTCAGAGTGGGGAGGGGAGAAGAAATTCTGGAATACACTTCTTATCTGAGTGATACGTCAGCTCTTCGCAAAAGAGCAGAGTGGATTCCTACTTTGCACGCTAGGGCGGTTCCCGGAGGGGCTGTTACCAGAGAGACTTATGAGAGTTTTGTAAATGAAATACTGGA
>CALADR010000259.1 GCA_937890845.1 uncultured Bacteroidales bacterium
GGGGGGATGCCTTGCATCGTGGTGCAAGCTATGGCGCTATGGCTGAGGATCTTCTGTATTATCAGGAGCAGGTATTCGTGGAGCAGATACACAGGCTGGTGCCTTCGGATGATTATCTGAGTTTTTTAAGGTTCTTTCTGGAGATATTCAACAGACATATGGCTGATCATGTGCCAGTGGAGTTTAGGAAAGAGATATATGCAATGGCTGAGTTCTGCTCGCATCAGTTCGATGTGTTCGGAACTCCATATGAAAGACAGATGCATTACCATGCAGCTCATGATATCGGTCATATGATGCAGGGATTCATGCTTGTTGGCTGCAGTTCCTGTGCATCATGGGGCGAATGTACTGATGACGGAAGATTGATTGTAGGGCGTAATTTCGATTTCTGGATGGGGGATGATTTTGCTAAAAACAGGCAGGTCGTATTCGCGTTCCCCGAAAAAGGGTATAAGTATGCGTCTGTTTCATGGCCGGGAATGACAGGTGTGGTTTCCGGAATGAATGAAAAAGGTCTTACTGTTACTTTGAATGCATCTACGGGAATGATTCCGACGGCATCTGCAATGCCGGTTGCAATGCTTGCAAAGCAGATACTTATGTATGCCGAGAATATTCAGCAGGCATATGAAATAGCCTCTGAGAATTCAACATTTGTCTCAGAGTCATTTTTAGTCAGCTCTGCTGCAGATATGCGAGCTGTTGTAATAGAGAAGACTCCTGAAGCAATAGGTCTCTATAGTCCTGATGGTGATAACGTTGTTTGTACAAATCATTTTCAGTCAGACCGACTTGCTATGAATGAAGATAATATATTGAATATAAGTTCGACTGACAGTAAGTACAGATATGACAGAATGTCTGAACTCATAGGGAAAATGCGGCCTCTGGATCGTGATGATGTTGTGTCTGTCCTACGGGACAGGGCAGGATTGGGAGGCAAGGATATAGGATTGGCTAATTCGATGGCCCTGAATCAGTCAATAGCGAATCATAGCGTGGTTTTTGAACCGCAGGAGCTTAAAATGTGGGTTTCCACAAACCCGTGGCAGTCGGGGGAGTTCCTTTGTTATGATTTGAAGTCTGTCTTTTCCCTTGATGGTGTAGTACAAGGAAGTCTTGCATCTGAAAATCTTAAAATTGCGGCGGATTCTGTATATATCAGGAATGTTTATCCGGATATATTGGCATACAGGTCAATGTCAGCTGTTATCAGGAATGCAGTTTCTGGTAAGGATACGATTGACGATGGAGTGTTGGATAATTTCTTGAAACTGAATCCTCAGTTTTATGAGACATATTCATTGACAGGTGACTATTATGAGATGTGCAAGGAGTTTGACCTTGCGGTAAAATATTGGAAGACAGCTCTCGAAAAGGAACTTCCGGGAGTGGATTATAGGAATGAACTTATGAAAAAAATACATAGGTATGATAAGAAATAGGGATATTCAATTCAGGTCAGAATCTGATATCAAGGCGTTTCAGGAGGAGAGAATGTGTGAGACATTGGCTTATGTGGCTGAGAATTCACAGTATTATAAAGAACTGTTTAAAGCAAATGGAATAGATGTCACTTCAGTAAGGACTTTGGAGGATTTGCAGAAAATTCCTGTTACAACAAAAGAGGATTTGCAGGTCAGAAACAGTGATTTTCTTTGTGTTCATCCCGATGATGTTATTGATTATGTGACGACTTCCGGTACATTAGGTGATCCTGTAACCTTTGCTTTGACAGAGAATGATCTTCAGCGATTGTCGTATAACGAAGCGTCTTCATTTTTGATGGCTGGGCTTGACAGACATGATATTTT
>CALADR010000260.1 GCA_937890845.1 uncultured Bacteroidales bacterium
ATGTCTATTTCCGGAAACATCGGATTAAACGGCGGCGGCACTTCTTATTCTTCCGCTTCAGGCGGGACGAAGGTTACTGTGAAGGAACCGTCTGCATTCAGTTTCCAGATTGCTCCGGAGTTCGGTATTTTTGTAATCGACAGGCTTGAGGTCAATATAGGCCTCGGGTATTCATTGACGAGATCCGAGCCTAACAAGCCCTCCACTGATTCTGAAAATTATTATGATTATACAAACCTTTTCATAATATCTCCAGGAGTCAGTTATTATGTTCCCGTATGTGACAAATTGTATTATACACCAGGGCTGTCACTAGGTGTCGGTTTCGGAAATGAAAAGTCCCAACTGGATTCAGATTTGATAGAGAAAAATCCTTTGACTTCATTCGGAATCTCCCTTTCATTCCTTGAGTTTGAGTTCCGTCCTTGCAGCCATCTCGGTATAAGCCTCAGTGCCGGAGAACTCAATTATACATATTTGCATTCTACATACAAGGAACTGGATAATGACGAGACTGTTAAATATTCTGCTAACAGCAGCAGCGTAAGTTTCGGTCTTAACCTTGGTGCTACAGTAGGATTCAAATATTATTTCTAGGCAAGGATTTCCGCGATAGCGGGTGATATCAAGAGAAAGAGTTGTAAACGATATAGTTTACAACTCTTTTCTTAATCTGGCCTTTGGAATGTTCAACTGATCCCTGTATTTTGCGATTGTCCTTCTGGCAACTTTATATCCCTTTTGGGTCATGGCATCTACCAGCTGGTCGTCGGTAAGCGGCTTGCGCTTGTTTTCATTATCGACACATTCTTGAAGCGCTTTTTTGAGCTCTCTTGTCGAAACTTCCTCTCCATCCTGATTTTCAAGTCCTTCTGAGAAGAAGTATTTGAGTGAGTATATTCCGAAGTGAGTTTCAATATACTTACTGTTAACAACGCGGGAAATCGTGGATATGTCAAATCCAGTTTTTTCAGCAATGTCCTTAAGAACCATGGGCTTCAGATGGCTTTCGTCTCCGTCTATAAAATAATCGTGCTGATATTCTATTATAGCCTTCATCGTACTCTCGAGCGTATTGTGCCTCTGCTTTATTGCCTCTACAAACCATTTTGCCGAATCCAGTTTTTTCTTGACAAAAGTTGCAGCTTCTTTCTTTTCGCGTTCAGATGAATTGGCTGCATCCATAAGGATATCAGCATATTTCTTATTCACTTTCAGTTCGGGAATGGAGAAGCGCGGCATTGTCAGTTTCAACTCACCGTCTTCAAGTGTAAGAATGAAATCTGGAACAATCTGTTGTGCCTGGTCGTTGTATGAATCATCTATCTGACCTCCAGGTGAAGGGTTCAGCTTTAATATCTTTGACATTGCAGCTTTCATTTCGTCTTCCGTAATGCCCATTCTTGAAATTATCTTCTGAAAATGCTTGTTTGTAAATTCTGTAAAGAAATCCTGAAGAATCCGTGTGGCATTAATGACATCCTGAGTCTGTTTGAATGTCTTTATCTGGAGAAGAAGGCATTCGCGCAAATCGCGTGCGCCTACTCCTGCCGGCTCGAACTCCTGTATTATTTTAAGCATGCTCAAGACTTCTTTTTCGTCTGTTTCTATACCTGCCCTGAACGCGAGATCATCAACAAGGCTTTCTATATCCCTTCTGAGATATCCGTCATCATCAAGACTGCCTATTATAAAAGCTGCGACAGAATGCTGGTGTTCTGACAGGCTTCTGAAGCCAAGCTGATCCATCAGGCTCTGTGTGAAACTTTCTTTTACAGAAAAAGTATTGTATTGAGGTCTTTCGTCTTTGCTGTAATTGTTGACACGTAGCTTATAGCTAGGTATGGAATCATCTTCTTTGTATTCCGAAAGTGATACTTCGCGAGGTCCGTCTTCTTCGTCGTCTCTGTCATTGGCAGTATTTTCATCAAGTACAGGATTCTCTTCCAACTCTTTTCTAATCCTCTGCTCCAGCTCCTGTGTCGGAAGTTCAATAAGTTTTATAGTCTGGATCTGCAGAGGCGAAAGCTTCTGAGTCTGTTTTAGTTCCAACCCTTGTTTCAACATATTCTCTGTACTTTAAAGATTTATTGATGTTGTCTGACGTACATCGCCATAGCCTTCGATAGGCCTTAGAACGCGCACTGTATCAGATACTATAGGATGTTCTTTGTCAATTACAGGGTAATTGATGATTTCTCTTACGACAAAGGCAGTAGGAAATTCGCCTGCAATCCTTTTTAGCAGCAGCATAGC
>CALADR010000261.1 GCA_937890845.1 uncultured Bacteroidales bacterium
AGCTGGAACTTCCATATTTCAAGACCGATGCCGACTCCCACTCCATATTCCAGACGTCTGAGATCCGCACCGGACCAAATATTCCTGTAAGAAGCGTTAACTCCTGGAACTGAAGAATTTTCAGCCACGTAGACATCCATCCTGTTGTTCAATGCATAGCCTATATAAGGAGTCACATCAAGGAACGGGCGGAAAAGCAGAAGGTCAGGTCCCCACTGAACAGACACCGGAAGTTCCAGATAGCCTATGCCAAGTTTTGCTCCTTTCACATGATACTGCAAGGCTGGCTGTATTGATAGTCCGAACGGGAACTTGAACTGATATGCTACACCTACATGATACTTGTTCATGGTACTGCGGTTAAGCGATTGCTTTTCCGCATTGGAGAATGTAATTCCACCAACTACTCCGAAACGGCTTTGGGCTGATGCGCAAGTCACTGAAAAAATAAAAAGCACTATAGCTGCAGCCACTCCGGACAGATTTGTTATAATATGTCTTTTCATTTAAAGCAGAGCCTCCAGTTTCTTGGTTATATCACCTTTGGATGCTGCTCCGACAACTTTGTCCACCAATTCTCCGTTTTTAAAGAAAAGCAAAGTAGGGATATTCCTGATACCGAACTTGACTGGAATCTCCTGTGCTTCGTCAACATTGCACTTGGCTATAACTGCCTTTCCCTCAAACTCTACGGCCAATTCCTCGATTATCGGAGAAAGCATTCTGCATGGTCCGCACCAAGTAGCCCAAAAATCTACCAATACCGGCTTGCCTGAAGCAAGTATATCTTCAAAATTAGAATCTGTAACTGTATATTCCATAACTGTATAATTAAATTAATGATTTAATGCTTAAAAAACAATTGCCAAAGAAACTGTATAGCCTCCGAAATTGGCTGCAGAGAACAATTCCCTGAATTCTTTTCCGGCCGAAGCAGATGCCACCCCTCCGAAATTCCAGTTATACTGTGCTATAATCTGGAAATGCCATAACTGGATTCCCAGTCCGGCTCCTATTCCATATTCAAATCGGTTAATATTGCTCCATTCCCACTGTTCATCCTTTCCTTTCTTGAAGTCCTTTGAGACTGCATATCCTATAAAAGGAGATCCCTGCAGAAATATTCTGATAGTCTCGTCATTAAAACTCGGGCCCCATTGAATGTTGACAGGCAGTTCCAGATATCCCAGACCGAACGGAGTCGCATCGGCGCTTAGCTGCTCTCCCTTTACATGAAACATCAGTTCCGGATGTATGGAAAACCACATAGGCATATTCCATTGCAAACCCAGACCGGCCTGATATCCCAGATTTGTCTTAAGGTCATTTTTAGGCTCGGAAAAATTTATACCGGCCTTGACACTGAAATGCTGGGCATTTGCCGCAACCGGAAGGCCGACAAGCAGAATAAGCGCAAAAACAGTTGTGTAAATCTTTTTCATCTCTTTTTATTGTATATAACGCAAATATAGTCAATTTAACACAGAGTCCGCAGGGTCAGCAGGTTTTTTCCACATTCCATACGAAGGCCCTGATTCCCAATTCTGGGGTTTCTTTATCCTTGGAGGCTACCGAATCCAGGATTTTCTCCACTATGTCATCCTCCACGAATACAAGCATTGCATTGTTCATTGCGGGCCAGGCATGCGACCCGAGATGCGGCTCTCCGTCTCTTGTTCCGCGGCCTTCCACATTCTCCCACATTGTATATCCTCTGCTGCCGCTAGCATCAAGAATATCCACTATCTCTGTATAGTACGCCTGATTATATGCTATGAATATCGCTTTCATCACTCAAGTTTCGCAAGTAATTAAGTTTAAACAAATTCGAAGATCTGTGCAGTACCTGCGAAACTTATGACTGCCGCACATTCTTCTTTATATACCCTTTTCCTAAATCCCTTTCCCGAAAAAGGGACTTGCTATCGACATAAATGTCTCAAATACTCAAGTCTCGCAAGTAATTTAAATTGTTGATATTCTACTTTTTATTCTTATCTCTATGTTTTTGCTGCATAGTTGCAAATGAACAATATATAGTCGGTATCAGAATAAGTGTAACAAGTGTAGATACCGTAAGACCCCAGCATACTGTCATACCTAAAGACCTCCACATTTCCGAACCTTCACCTGTACCTATTGCCATCGGAACCATACCAAGAACTGTCGTCAGTGTCGTCATCAATATAGGACGGAGACGAGATTTTCCTGCCAGCACGACAGACTCTGCAATACTCATACCTCTTTCTCTCAGAAGTATGGTATAATCTATAAGAACGATTCCGTTCTTTACAACTATTCCCATCAATATGATGATTCCTATCATTGCCATCATTCCTAAAGCAGTCCCGGTAACAGTGAGTCCGATAATGACTCCCGTCAATGCAAACGGGATAGAGAACATTATGACAAACGGACTCATGAACGACTCGAACTGTGATGCCATAACGATATATACAAGAATGACTATCAATACCAGCAGAAGGAGCATATCCGAGAATGTCTCCTGCTGGTCTTCAATATCTCCGGCCACTACGACAAATAGTTCCGAAGGTATTTCCGTCTCCTCAATGACTTTTTTCGCCACTTCGTTCAAATCACTCAGGGCATATCCGTCAGCGACCAGAGCCGATACCTTGATGGTCCTTTCCCTGTTTTTCCTTTCTATGGTAGGAGGCGTCATATCTTCCACTACCCTGCCGAGATCCTTTACTCTGATTCCTTTTCCGGCCTGGTTATAAACCATTATATTTTCAATATCCTCTATACTCTTCCTGAATTCCGGTGCATAACGTACTCTTATACTGTATTCATCACCGTCTTCCCTATAGAAGGACTGGGTCGAACCATTTATTGCAGCATTGACATAAGAGGCAGCCGTAGAACTGTTCAAGCCATTGACAGCCAACTTGGTTCTATCGAAATCCACATCATACTCAGGCGTATATTCATCTCTGCTCAATGTTATCTGTCCTGCCGCAGACTCTTCTCCAAGCCTTGCAGCTATTTCCCGGGCCACACGGTCTGTGGTATTGAAGTCAAAGCCGTAAATCTCAATATCCACAGTGCTTTCACCCCCCATTCCACCGTTGCCTTCTGAAACAGAATATTTCTTTATCTGAGGATAACTGTCCAGGTCTGCGCGTATTATGTCTGCTATCTGGTACGAGGACCTGTCTCTCAGCTCCATGCTGCCCAGATCAAGACTGAAGGAGATTACATGTGTTCCGGTATTCTGCATTGCCCCCCAGGCATCATCCGAATCCGCCTGTCCCAAAGTATAACTGCATACTTTCATCTCCGGAATTTCCCGCAAAAAACGGTTATAGAGTTCTTCTGCAAAATCATGGGTTACATATTGTGCAGTTCCCACAGGAAGCTCCACTGTAGCAGATATTCGTCCTGAATCTGATTTAGGAAAATATTCTGTCTTTATCTTGGGTCCGAGCAGAAAAGTTGTTCCGGAAAAAAGTACCAATGCTGTAGTTATCACGACAGTTCTATGACGCACAGACCATGATATTGCTGCACCATAGCCTTTGGTAATCCAGTCTATAACCTTGTTGATACCTCCGAAAATGACATTGTGAAGTTTCCCTGTCCTTGGTTTGTAACGTAGAAAACGAGAGCAAAGCATAGGAACAAGTGTAAGGGCGCCTATTGTCGAAACTATCATTATTATGCTGACTATCCAGCCTAACTGTCTGAACATAACACCCGATATACCTGATATCATGGTAAGCGGCAAGAATACCGCAAGCATGGTAAGGGTAGATGCAATAACTGAAATTCCGACTTCCTGTGTGGCATGTACAGCCGCTTCTTTGGGCTTGGCTCCGCGCTCCAGATGGGTGGATATGTTTTCAAGTACTACTATAGCATCATCCACCACCATTCCTATAGCTATGGACAGGGCTGAAAGCGATATTACGTTCAATGTGTTCCCTGTCGCGAAAAGATAGACCAAAGATGCAAGAAGTGATATCGGAATCGCAAGTACAATGATAAATGTAGCCCTCCATCTTCCCAAAAAGACATAAACGACAAGCATCACGACAAGGAATGTTATAAGGATTGTCTCCTTAAGGCTGTCGATACTGTTTATGATATTTCTGGAGTTGTCAATAACTGTGGTTATCTTTATATCCGAAGGAAGATTTTTCTGAATCTGTACCAAAGATTTCTTTATTCCCTTTATGACATCTACCGTATTGGCACCTGTCTGCTTTTGTATGACTATCTGGGCTCCCTGCACTCCGTCTGTATAGGCTTCCTGCTCTCTCTCCTTCCTGTCGTCACTGACTCTGGCCACATCACGCAGATATACAGCTCTGCCGGAAGAGTAGCCGACTATGATATCCAGCATTTCATCCGAGCTTTCAAACTCTTTTTCTACCCGCACTGAATATGTGTCTGATCCTATGTCTATGCTTCCGCTCGGCACATTGCGGTTTTCTGCCGCCAGAATACTTGATATAGTATTTATCGACAGGCCGTATGCCTCGAGCTTGGAAGGATCGCACAGTACCTGAATTTCCCGCTGCGGAGCTCCTGCCATAGATACAGTTCCAACACCTGAGATCCTTGCAAGCGGCGTGGCGACTCTGTCATCCAGAATTTTTTCCAATGCAGAAATGCTCTGATCTGCCGTAGCAGAAAGAATCATTATAGGGATATCGTCTGCACTGAATTTGAAAATTACGGGAATTGAAGCCCCGTCCGGCAATTCGGAATTGACAAGGTCAAGTTTGTCCCGGACATCATTGGTCGCGACGTCTATATCCACTCCCCACTCAAATTCCAGCATTATTATGGAGATATTCTCTTTTGACTGAGATGTTATGTCCTTAAGGTCACTCACTCCGTTCAATGCGTTTTCAAGGACCTTGGAAAGATTGGTTTCAATGTCCTCGGCACTGGCTCCAGGATATGATGACATGACCATTATGACGTTGGCGTCAAATTTCGGGAGCTGGTCTATTGATATGTTTATCAGTGAGAATATACCCAGAATGGCACACGCTGTGAATACGAGTATAGTTGTGACCGGGTTGTTGACGGCTTTTCGGTAGATGCTCATAAGTCTTTGATGCTTTTTCCTTTTTATTACTTTAGTACAAAGACTTATGAGCATATGGCCCCCCTGCTTCCCCGAGGGGGATTCTCCCTCCACCGCCTCCCTATCATGGAGGCCCTGTCAGGCTATGCCTTCCGTAAGTCTTTGATGCTTTTTCCTTTTTATTACTTTGCTGTACCGTTATTTTTCGACAGAGACTTTGATTCCGGACTTGAGCCTTACCTGTCCCTGAGTCACAACAATATCACCGTCTCCAATTCCAGAAAAAATCTCATAACGGGAATCCATCCTTCTTCCTGGAACCACCTTCACATAAGTGACTGTATTGTCTTCATTAAGAACATAAACAAACCTTTCACCAGACCCTACCTGCTTTACAATTGCAGCGTCCGGCACGACTACACTGCGGTTAACACCGAACTGCACATTCACCTTGGCATACATTCCAGGTCTGAGCACCCTGTCTTTATTATCTACAATCACCTCAACGGTAAATGTATGTGTTGCCGGATCTATCGTCGGATAAATCCTTCCCACCTTGCCGGTAAATGTCCTGCCTGGAAAAGCATCTGCAGTAATTTCCACGGCGTCACCTCTATGCACCTTGGTATAATCTGCCTCGGAAATACCTATAAGCAGTTTGACCGGTGTGATCTGCTCTACGGTGTATATGGGAAGACTCATATTGAAAAGATCTCCGCTGTCATAATTCCTTGCAGTTATAACACCGTCCAAAGGACTCCTGAGAATTGTATTCTCCAGAAGGTTTTCATAATTACTTCTGGAAACGCTGTATTTCAGTTCCATCGCATCCAAGTCAGACTTAGAAAGTCCTCCCGCATCATAAAGTCCGGCCAGACGCACAAACTCTATAGAGTCATTCTTCATCTGAAGTTCGGCCTGACCCAGGCTTATAGCATCCATCTCTGCTACAACCTGGCCCTTTTTGACGAAATCACCTGTCTCGACGTTGATTTTCTTGATTCTCAATGCAGCCTGCGGTGCAATACTGTTTTTCGCAAAAGGCATTACCGTCGAGGAATATATTCCTGTCTGAGGGACATCTTCCACAAAGACTTGCTGCACGGACACCAGAGGAGCATCCTCCTGAACCGGCAAATTATCGTCTCCAGAGTTCTTTTTTCCGCCACATGACACCACTGAGGATATAATGCCTGCAGCAATTATTGTCTTTACTATATATTTCATACACAATATATTTTGAAATTCAAACAGTTTCAAAAGTATCTCAGATATCCTGGCCTAAAGTCTGTTCCAGCTGGGTCTTTGCTATGACGAAATTATATACTGCCTGGGATACGCCAAGTTTCGCCTGTGTTAGAGCCAGCTGCGCATCATTGAGTTCCAGCAAAGTATTTTTTCCCACTTTATATGTCTTTTCAGCAATGTAATAACCTTTTTGTGCCGACTCTACTGCGTCTTTGGCTGCATAATATGTCTTCATTGCCGTTTCCATTGACGTAAGACTCTTTCTTATACTGATTTTCAGATTGCGTTCCGCTTCTAAAGTCTGAAGTTCAAGCTGTTTCTGCTGAGTCTTGACCTGCCTTACATCATTGAGCCTTTTTCCTCCTGAAAAAATAGGAATAGAGAGGCTTACACCTACATAAGAATATGGAGTCCACTGATATTGCGAAAAACGGAAATCATTAGTCATAGCATTGATACTGAACGAAAAGGCTGCAGAAAGATTAGGAATATAAGCATATTTCTGCATTTTCAGAGTGTGCGCCAACTGCTCCGCCTGTATAGCGAGCTGACGCATATCGGAGTTGCCTGCCAGCGACAGGGAGTCATTCTTGTGTATGTCATAGAACATCTGTGACGAAAAGTCTTCCAGTTTTCCTGCCACATCAATATTCATATCAAGATCAACACCAAGCACAGCTTTCAGCTGCCACAGTGAAAGAATAATGGAACTCTCTGCATCATAAACGTCAGGAATTGCATTGGCCACATTGGTTTTTGCTCTGAGTATGTCAAACTCCGTAGCTTTCTGGACTTTGAATTTCTTCTCTGTCTCTTCGTAGTTCTTCAAGGCATTTTCATATACTTCCTTATAAACAAGAAAGGCCTCTTTTGCAAGTAATGTCCCGAAAAATGCCTGCTTTACCTGAGAGACTGTTTCAAGTCTTGACGAACGGGCCTTTTCTACAGCCAGTTCCACATCCAATGCAGAGATTTTAATACTTTTCCAGAGCTGGGCATTGACTATAGGCATTGCAGCATTAAGTCCTGCCCCCCAGGTATTCCAACGGCCCACTTCCATACCGTCACTCACATCCGGAATTTCCATTCCTTCTTCCCCTGCTGGTATATCGCTTCCTCCGCCTAGCGCTCCCATATCGAAGTCCATATACATTACCTGCTTTTTAATAGTCCTCTGGTATGTTCCTGAAATTTCTATCTGAGGATAAAGTGCAGAATATGTTCCCTTTCTGGCATAATCCTTTCTTGCAATCTCCTTATCAGCGACCTTTACTGACATATTTTCACTAAGAGCTATTCTCAGGGCATCTTCCAGAGTGATTTCCAAAGGAACATCCGCCGAAATAGCTTTCTCAGCTATATCCTGAGCAAGCGTATCCTTTTCCATTTTTCCATAGGAACTTTTTTTGAACTGGGCATATGAATCCGCACATAACAGTAACATAAGCACAGCCGGCAAGAATACAGAAACAATTTTATTCATAAACAATCAATGTATATTACATTCTTATTCCGGCAAAAACCGGAAATGCATTTATTAAAGCAGTCCGAAATGTCTGAATGCATGAGAAATACCGTCTTCGTCAACAGACAGGGTCACATAATCCGCCATTGTCTTGAGATCATCCATGGCGTTGCCCATGGCCACACCTGTACCTGCATATTCGAGCATTTCCTTGTCATTGCCGCCGTCGCCGAAAGCTATGATCTCTTCCCTTGAAGCCCCTATCATGCCTAAAATCTTTTCTATGCCCTCTGCCTTGGAGAGTCCTGCCGGATTCACGTCAAAGAAATCCGGGAACCATCTGGAAGTGGCTATACCATCCAATCCATTGATAATCGCCGCCTCGTTTTCCTCGTCTTCAAATATTGTGAACTGGCAGATTTTTGAAGGGTCTGTCTCAGATAATGGAACAACAGGAACATTTTTCAGGTTTATCATTTTAAAAGCCCTTTCCGTTTGCTCTGTTTTTTTGCTGATTCCATAACTGTCAACAGAAAAAACCACTGCCGGCAACGACCTGTCTTCACATCTTGCCATGACCTCTGAAGCGAGTTCCTTACCCATCGGCCGGGCATATATCTGCTTCCCATCCATAATGACCAGGGCTCCGTTCATACACACATAGCCGTCAAATGGAAAGTCACTCAGGTTGTCCATAACCAGATAGTGCCTTCCGCTGGCAATAAACAGTTTGATACCTTTTTCTTTCAATCTGTACATATCGGAAATCACCTGATCCGATATCTTATGAGTCTTGAAGCTCACCAATGTGCCGTCTATGTCAAAAAAAATAGCCTTGATCATATCTCTGTCCAAATTAAACTTCTATCCATTCATATTCCCCGCCCCAAATTCCAAGAAAACGTATAAAGTCCACATTGGAAATCACGACGCTGGCCGTGTTGTCACACGGGTGAAAACTCAGTCTCGGAGCACTCTTCAAGTCAGAGTCAAGAAACAGCATGACTCTGCGCCCGTTCGGAAATAACTCTTTCGGATCTGCCTCAGGATCAATATCGTTCATCAATCCCAAAGGAGATACAGAACCTGGAAGCAAACCAAGACACCGTTCCATCCTTTCTGCTGAAGCGAACGACAGTTTCCCCTGTTTTAACTTGTGCTCCAGGCTGTGTATATCAAGGTCTTTATGACACTCGAATACTACCAGATAATGTCTGTTGCCCTTATGATTCCTGAAAAACAAGTTTTTACAATGCACTGAATCAATGTCTTTCCAGTACTCAAGTGCCTCATCAATAGTCGGAAGAGGCGGATGAGAGTGAAATTCATATCCAATATCATTGGTATCCAGAAAATCCAGGGTTCTGCGGATTCTATGTGCTTTTTCTATATCCATAGGCACAGATGCGGCATTTATAAAAATTGATGAAGTCATACCAGTTTACCGCCTCTGCTATGCCGTAGGATGTGCATAATGAGTTGGCTGTGCCTTATGTTTCTGAGGATGCACAATCATTGCAGGTTTGCCCCACTTGAAGCTATAGACGATAAGACCTATGCCAAGCAATATGAACGGTATGCTTAGAATCTGCCCCATATTAAGCAGCATGTTCTCTTCAAACCCCACCTGAGGCTCCTTAATGAACTCTATCAGGAAACGTATTCCGAACAAAGCGGTAAAGAAAATACCTATAAGCGTACCTCTCTTGAGTTTTGGCAGCCTGTACTTGTAAAGGGCCAGAAGTGCCAGACCGAGAAGCAGATAACTGAAAGCTTCATACAGCTGCGTAGGATGCTTTGGAAGGGTCTCCCCGCGCAACGCGAAGACAAATCCCCAAGGCAGACTGGTCACATCACCGTAAATTTCCGAATTACAGAGATTTCCCAAGCGGATGAACATTCCTGCGAAGCAGACAGGTATGCACAGCCTGTCCACCATCCACAGGAAGTCGAAATCATACTTCTTGCCATAATGACTGCCAAACCACCACATAGCCAGTATCAGTGCTATTGTACCTCCATGGCTTGCCAATCCCCCTTTCCAAGGCATGAATATCTCCATAAAGCCCTGCCAGCTCCCGAAATAATAATCAGGCTGATAGAATATGCAGTGGCCCAGACGGGCGCCCACTATTGTTGCAAACAGAAGAGTGAAGAGCAGCGGGTCAAGCAAAGACACCGGAACGCCTTCTCTTTTGAAGAACCATTTGAAAATATACCATCCCAGCACGAAGCCGGCAAGGAAAAGGACAGAATACCATCTCAGCACAAAACCTCCGACATGCAATATATCGGGATTGAATGTCCAGTTTACAGTCAGTATGTCAAGCATAAGTTATTTGTCTGAAGTTTCGCAAGTAAAATTATTCTTCTTTCTTTTCTACAGTAGAAACAAGCGCAAGCTCATCCATCTGTACCTGGTCAATAAACGAAGGAGAATCAATCATCACATCGCGTCCCTGGTTGTTCTTAGGGAAGGCGATAAAGTCTCTGATAGTCTCCTGTCCGCCGAACAGGGCGCAAACGCGGTCAAAGCCGAAAGCAAGTCCTCCGTGAGGCGGAGCACCGAACTTGAACGCATTGATTATGAAGCCGAACTTATACTGCGCATCTTCATCGGAGAAGCCGAGAACTTCGAACATTCTCTGCTGCACTGCCGCATCATGGATTCGGATTGAACCGCCGCCAAGCTCTGTACCGTTAAGCACGAAATCGTAGGCATTGGCACAAACTCTCTCAAGGTCTTCTTTCTTGTCGCTGTAGAACAGATCCATCTGCTCGGGCTTTGGCGCAGTAAACGGATGGTGCATTGCATAGAAACGGTTAGTCTCGTCATCCCATTCGAGAAGAGGGAAATCGACAACCCAGAGAGGAGCGAAGTTGAACGGATCACGCAGGCCGAGACGCTCACCCATCTCTATACGCAACACGCCCAGCATGGTCTGTGTCTTTCTTTTCGCACCGCAGAGCACCAATACGAGGTCACCTTTTTCTGCACCGGTTTTTGCTGCCACTGCCTGAAGCTGTTCAGGAGTGTAGAATTTATCAACTGATGACTTGATGGAGCCGTCAGCATTCAACTTGATATAAACAAGTCCCTTGGCACCTACCTGAGGTCTCTTGACCCACTCTGTAAGTTCATCCAGCTGCTTGCGTGTATAGTCTGCCGCACCTGGAACAGCGATTGCACCTACATATTCGACAGAATCGAATACAGAGAAACCGTGTCCCTGAACTTCTGCAGTAATTTCATTTATCTTCATTCCGAAGCGGATATCCGGTTTGTCCGAGCCATAGAAATCCATTGCGTCATACCAGCTCATTCTCGGAATAGGGTTTGGAATCTCCACATTCAGGACATTCTTGAAAAGAGTACGCATCATTCCTTCGAATGTATCAAGCACATCATCCCTTTCCACAAATGACATCTCGCAGTCTATCTGTGTAAACTCAGGCTGACGGTCAGCGCGAAGGTCCTCGTCACGGAAACACCTTACTATCTGGAAATATCTGTCGTATCCTGCCACCATAAGCAGCTGCTTGAATGTCTGCGGAGACTGAGGAAGGGCATAGAACTGTCCCGGATTCATCCTTGAAGGAACCACGAAATCTCGTGCACCCTCCGGAGTCGATTTGATAAGATAAGGAGTCTCTATCTCAAGAAATCCTTTTCCGTCCAGATAGTTACGCACTTCATGAGCGATTTTGTGACGGAGTTCGAGAGCATTTTTAAGCGGATTTCTGCGCAAGTCCAGATATCTGTACTTCGCACGCAATTCCTCACCTCCGTCGCTGACATCCTCTATTGTGAACGGAGGAGTCTGGGCCTTGTTCAGAATTTTTATTTCAGAAAGGCTTATCTCAATGTCTCCTGTAGGCATCTTCGGATTTTTGCTCTGACGCTCTACCACCTTTCCTGTAGCCTGAATCACGTATTCGCGTCCAAGAGAAGAAGCTGTTTCCACCAACTCTTCCGAAGCGGAAGCATCTACAACAAGCTGTGTGATTCCATATCTGTCACGCAAATCGACAAAAGCCATCCCACCGAGTTTTCTGGCTTTCTGCACCCATCCGGCCAATGTTACTGTCTGTCCGGCATTTTCAATGCGGAGCTCTCCGCAAGTATGTGTTCTGTACATATTATGATGTAAATTATATTATTCTCATCGTTTCCTTTCATGAAAGGATCTTATTATCAACAAACCTGCAAATTTAACAAATTAATTTCAGAAGCTGTTTAAATTTTTGTTATCATAAATTTTATGTTGTGTTTTGGAGAATTGGATTTTCTCGAAAAAATATAATTATCATATCTTTGCACTCAAATGACAATATATGACTGAAGTAAGAGCAAAAAAAGCATTGGGGCAGCACTTTCTGACAGACCTGTCCATAGCGCAAAGAATTGCCGACGCACTGATAACTGACGGAAGGATGACAGAAGCGTTGGAAATCGGCCCTGGAATGGGAGTTCTGACACAATACCTGTTTCAAAGAACCGACATTGACCTGAAGATGGTAGAAATAGACACCGAATCGGTAGATTATCTTCTGACGCATTTTTCCCAGGCTAACGGACGTCTGATAGAAGGAGACTTCCTCAAGCTGAAACTCGAAAACTTTTTCAAGGAAAAGTTCTGTATTATAGGAAATTTTCCTTATAACATTTCATCCCAGATCTTCTTCAAAGTACTTGACCATAAGGACCAGGTGCCTCAAGTTGTGTGCATGATACAGAAGGAAGTTGCCGAACGAATAGCGGAAAAACCAGGTACGAAGACTTATGGAATACTTTCAGTACTCCTGCAGGCCTGGTATGACATAGAATACCTCTTTACTGTAGGAGAAGGGGCATTCAACCCGCCACCTAAGGTCAAATCTGCAGTAATCAGACTTACAAGGAATTCCCGCACAAATCTGGGATGCGACGAAAGTCTGTTCAAGACTGTCGTAAAGACAGCATTCAACCAGAGAAGAAAGACCATGCGCAACTCTCTCAAACCTCTTATCGCAGCAAAGGCAGAGCGTGAAAACTGGGATGCAATGCAGATATCTGAATTTACATCAGATCCTGTCTTCGACCTCAGACCCGAACGACTGAGCGTAGAAGACTTCATTTCACTGACACTAAAGATAAGTTAATATGAAAAAAATCGTCCTTTTTGCGGCACTCATCCTGACTATTGCAGGATGCAAGGAAAACTATTATGTAAAAAACGTTACTTTTCCTTCAGATGCAACAATAGAACAGAAAATTGATATGGCATCCCGACTGGTGCCTACTCCTCAGCAGATGGAATGGCAGCAGATGGAGTTCACCTGCTTCCTGCATTTCGGAATAAACACTTTTACCGGAAGGGAATGGGGTAACGGCAAAGAAAGTCCTGCTCTTTTCAACCCTGATCAGCTCGATTGCGACCAATGGGTCAAGGCTCTTAAAGACGCTGGATTCAAGATGGCGATAATCACGGCAAAACATCACGACGGATTCTGCCTCTGGCCTACAAAAACGACAGATCATTCTGTAGCGGCCTCTCCTTGGAAAGACGGCAAAGGAGATGTTGTACGCGAACTGCGCGAAGCATGTGACAGGCACGGACTGAAATTCGGAGTCTATCTTTCTCCTTGGGACAGAAACGCAGAATGCTACGGTGAAGGAGAAGCCTATAACAAATTCTTTATCGAGCAGCTGACTGAACTTCTCACAAATTACGGACAGGTACACGAAGTATGGTTCGACGGGGCAAACGGAGAAGGTCCTAATGGCAAGAAACAGGAATATGACTGGGATGCCATACTGAAAACCATAAGGACACTGCAGCCGGACGCAGTGACAGCCATTATGGGGGACGATGTAAGATGGGTAGGCAATGAAGGTGGCCTCGGACGAGACACTGAATGGAGTGCAACTGTCATCACTCCGGGATGCTATCCTGACAAGGCTGAAAGGAATGCGGCAATAGGAGTAGAGGAAATGTCCAAAGACCTTGGCAGCAGAGAACTGATTGCCAAAGCTTCCAAGATGTACTGGTATCCGTCAGAAGTAGATGTTTCTATACGTCCCGGATGGTTCTACCACAGACATCAGGACAAAAAAGTACGGTCTCTCGCAAATCTCGTGAATATCTACTATCGCTCTGTCGGATGCAACTCGGTCCTGCTTCTGAACATTCCTCCGGACAAAAGGGGGCTGCTTCACGAAACGGATGTAAAGCGCATAAAAGAGCTACGTGAGTACATAGACAAGACATTCTCTACCAACTATATATGCAGTAACAACACTCATTGGAGCGCACATGCTGGAAAAACCAGAATATTCAATGTTGACAGCAACGCAATAGTGAACACATTCCTCATACAGGAAGACATAAGCAAAGGACAGAGGATAGAAGGATTCAAAGTAGAATTTTTTTCTAACGGGAACTGGAGACCAGCAGCCGAGGGAACTACAGTAGGATATAAGCGTCTGCTCAGATTCTCGGACACAAAAGCCGAAAAAGTCAGAATCACAATAACTGAAAGTCGCGGAAAAGCCAACATTTCCGGTATAGGGCTGTATTATGCAGAACCGCTTTCAGATAACAATGCGGAAGTCAAGACAAGCGACTTCCCTACTGATAACTGGAAATGTGCAGATGAAACTTCCAAAACTGCTTTTGACGGAGATTTAAAGACAGGCTGGAAAGCAGAAGGTCTGGTACCGCTGACTGTAGATATGGGCGAAATCTTGGATATTTCAGGATTCTGTTATGCCCCGGTTCGCGGAGATGACTTGTCCGGTACCATTTTCAAATACAGGTTCTACGTAAGCCTGGACGGAGAAAACTGGGTAGAATGCGATACAACAGGAGAGTTCAGCAATATAATGCATAATCCTGTCCCATATTTTGTCAGGTTCAATGAAAACTACAAGGCACGCTGGTTCAGGCTGGAGCCTCTTTCTGAAATATGCAACAAATCCTGCACGGTTATCGGTGAAGTAGGAATACTCAATAACTAAGCTTTCGCAAAATAGGGAAAATACAAATATCAATGATTACTTTTAAGAATTGGGGCTATGTATAATCACAGTCCCAATTCTTTTATTATGCGTGACATTCCTGCATATTTGTCCAAAGTGAAAAGCACAAAGCGAATGTCAGTACATACACACTTGTTATACCCCGGAGTATAATATGAGTTGCTTGCCAATGACTCCTTGTTTCCATCAAAAGCCAGTCCTATCAATCTTCCCTCTGCATCAAGGACAGGACTTCCTGAATTTCCTCCGGTTATATCATTATCTGTCAGGAAATCAACAGTAATGGCAGAAGATTCCGGCCACCATTTCCCCCAATCTCTCTGCTGAAGCAGTTTTTCCCAGTTCTGCTTCAGTCCGAATTCATAACTGCAAGTATCATATTTCTCCAGTATTCCGCAAGATGTGCTTTTCCACGAGCATATTATTCCGTCATAAGGCTCTATACCTCCTACTGTACCGTAAGATATTCTCATTGTGGAATTGGCATCAGGATACTGCGGGGAACCATCCTGAAGACTTTTCTGGTATATGGCGTGCGTATATTCGCGATTGAGCTCCAGGATATCCGGTTCACCTTCAATCCTTGCCCTCACTTCATTGAAATCCCTTATGCTGACATCCTGGAAGAACCTGCATATCGGGTCTGCAAGGTATTCATCTACAGAATGTTCCTCTAAGGCGAACTTTTCAAGTCTGTCAATGCTTGTAAGGAAACTCCCGTTCCACAGACTGTCTGTCAATGCTACATAATCACACTTTCCATCCCTGTCAGTATAGTGTTTTTTCAAAGCCTTCTGGTAAGGTCCGAACCAGATACTGTCCACATTGTCAAAGTATGTCCTGACCGCATAGGTCAAAAGATCCCGCTCAACCTCCGGAACCATTGACTCATACTCTTTCATCATCCCGTATCTTATGGAATTGTAACGTCCTCCGCGGAATCTGAATTTACGACAGCAATCAACTTCTTCCCGGCATGGTCCTCCTGCATCAATAACCCTGTGTGGTCTTATGCCGTTTTTCTTGAGCACATCACTTTTAAGAATATTTATCTTAGGCACTATACGTGAAAAGCGCGTCCCTCGTATCAATGTTTCTCTGTAATAAGTAACATTCCTTTCAAGAAATCCGAGAGCCTCATATTTTTCTGATGCAAGTCTGAGAATATCGCCCCATTTCTCTTTTCTTGCCGGATCTGAATCTATCCATACCTGAAGCTCCTCTTCTGACTTCCTTTTCGCATCAGCGACTCCAAACCGTCTGCAACATAAGACCTCCCCTTCGTTCAATTCCTGTACATTGCTCAATGAAAAATATGTATCTGCATATTTCAGACGCACAGAAGGATCCCTATTCATCCACTCTCGCATAATGGCCATCTGGTCCCCTCTGACCTTATTGGATATAGGCAATGTATTCCTGATCCTGCTTTCCACCTCATACGAAGAGCTGTAACGGTCCGTCATTCCGGGAAAACCTATAACCATTGTAAAGTCCCCTGGTTTATAACCTGAAAGAGAAATCTCCAGTTTCTTTTCAGAAACCATCGGGACATTCAGAGGAGAATATTCTGCCGGTTTTCCGTCCTTTGAGGTATAAATACGGTAAAGGGCAAAGTCACATTTGTGCTGAGGCCATTCCCAGTTGTCAATATCGCCACCGAATGCAGCTATGGACACCGGAGGAGCAGCGACAAGTCGCACGTCCGAATAGACCTCATACAGAGCGATATAATATCTGGAACCTTTCCACATAGAAGAAAACCAGGCCTCATAACCGGTTTCAGCCTTGTACTTTTTTTCCATAAGGAAAGAGAGTTTTCTGGAACCTAACACCCTTCCTTCACTCTCCGCCTTTTCAAGTTCTGACACTACTTCATCTGTGACATCTATAACTTTTTTCAGGAAATAGACTTTCTTCCCTTTTATAGGTACCTCATCTGAAGATGATATCGCCCAGAATCCGTCTTCAAGATAATTGTTCCCTTCAGTACTGAGTGAGTGCACATCTGAATATGCACAATGATGATTTGTAATCATCAATCCCTGGTCTGAGATTATACTGCCTGTACAACCGAACTCCAGAGATACTACAGCATCTGACAAAACAGCTCCTTCTGCATCCGCATCGTATATTTCACGTGCAGAAAGCTTCAGTCCCCTTGCCTGCATTTTCTTTTCCAATGCCTTGTCAATGGCATTAATCATCCACATTCCCTCATCAGCCTTGACAGCCTGCCAGAAAAACAGGCAGGCCAAGACTGAAAATATCCTGATAGTCGTCTTCATCTTATTATGAAAATCTGTTTAAAACTTGTTCTTTCCTGAGACATAAGAAGACTCGGAACCCTGATTCTTGAAAACTATTTTTGCCGGAACTTCCCGGACATCTTCTTTTGAATATGTTATGGACCAGTTTTCCATTGTCATCAGCTCCCATAGCTTATCTGCTGTCATAGGAGCAGAATAACGCACTCTTATGGACGGAACAAGACTGTCGTTGAGAACCAGATATATTCCTATGATACCTTCATGCTTAGAAAGATGGTTGCTCAGGAACGGCATATTTCTGGCTATTATAGGCTTCTCGAAATTCCTGTCTGCAATTTCATAGACAAACTGAGGTTTTCCTTCTGCCTGTGAGACTCTCTGCTTAAACTCAACTTTGAAAGGAGAAAACATTTTCCTTACATAGTCTTCTGTGGCCAGGTAAGAGACTCCATCCTCCAGACCTTCAAACTTGAAATCCAGTTCCAGTTCCTTGGTTCCTATAGCGAGCGTCTCTTTTTCCACCATCTCCTTGAACCATTTTCTATCAGGAGACACAGAAGGATCCATATATACCCTTACAATAAGAGGGCAGGCAAACTCTGACTCAAGACCATAAATTCTGTATCCGCTGTCCCTCATCTGCAATCCCAGATAGTTCAAGTCCAGCTTGTCATACATATTTTCCGTTCTTATGGTCATGACTTTGACACTGTCTGTCACAGAAACATCCGGAGTCTGCACTCTGAATCGCGATGGAACATATATCTCTTCCTGTATTTTTTCCGCGGTTATAACAGATGGATCGTACAGAATCTCGACTCTGTGATGTCCCACAAAGGTTTTTACTCCATGAACGCCCCTGATTTTTTCAAGTTTGGCCTTGAATGCCATAGAACTTCCGTAGCATTTTACCGAGCGCATATTTTCTAATTCTACAGTCTCGAGTTTCTCCGGATCAATGAGCTGCCTTACTGTTCCATCCTGATTTTCCACTTCAATTCCCCATGTAAAATCTATAGTTGGAAGTTCAAACTTGCTTCCTGCCCACATTCCGAATGCGACAAGAGCGACTGTAAGCACGACAGGTATCAGCTGCTTCCACAATGCAGGTTTGCCGGAACGGCATATACCTGTATGAAGAGCCTTTGTCGGACAGGAAGCGACACACTCCCCACACAATGTGCAGTCCACATCGTTCACAGCACCTCCATACCAGGAATTAACGTCAATATGATACGGACAGTTTTTGGTACATATGTCACAGTGGGTACATTTATCCTCATCTTTCATTATATGAAGAATCTGGAACTTAGGCTTTCTGTACAATATTTCGAGCAAATATCCTGAAAGACAGAAAACCCCGAAAA